>JAUWBB010000213.1 GCA_030605195.1 Bacteroidota bacterium | reverse complement strand
ATTCTCCTCACATGATTTTAGAATATTTCGTCCAAATTCAATTAACCAATCAGGCAATCCATTTGCCTTATGACCATTTATTATCTCATTACGATATTGTTGAATATCTCCTTTTCTTAAAGCTTCCAAAGCACGAGCACCATATTCAGCCCCAAGAAAATAATATGCATCCCCATATTGAGGATTTAGAGCAACAGCTTTTTCCAAATATTTTATTACTTCTTCTTTAGACCATTTATCACCTTCTTTAATAAAAGGTCGTGAGTCGTATACAATATAGTGGGAAAAATAACCCAGGTAATAATATATTTCTGCATCATTTGGGTTTTCTGATAATGCTTGTTTTAATATGGAAATTGCTTCAGGATAATTCTGTTTTCCAAACTGCTGAAGCGCTTTTTTTTTAAAGTCAATTTCCTGGGCATTTGAAATAATTCCAAACCATAAAGCAATCACTAAAAAATTGCTTTTTTTCACTAAAGCTTTCATATTTAATCCTTTCTTAATTTTATTACACATTATGCCAGGTATTAGTCTTTCTCAAAATGAAATATACATTTATTTCCGAACCTGGCAGGTCTTTTTCCAGCCGAATGCAATTCGGCTCTACTGAACTGGTTTACTCACTCCCATTTACCCCGTGAAATAATGCTTCGCATTAAATCTACGATTTATTTCACCCCGTAGGATAAATCCATAAATCCAACGGGGTGAACGGGGCAGGTCCTTCCTACCACCTGCTCGTGAAGTTTGGTTTCTCTCCGCCAGCTGGCGGATCTAACCAAACGTTCTGGTTCTCAGTTCTCAGTTTACTCTTACTGGAGACTGTGGACTGTTGACTGGAGACTTATTCCTGCTACTTCCACCTCAAACTCAACAAAATGACGAACCGCCCGCCCGACCGAAGTCATTCGGGCAGGGAGCTTCGTCCTACTGCCTGCTGCCACTGCAAACTTCAAAAAAGACATCCATTTTGATAGATTTCTATCTGAACTTCCGAGAATGGATCAACATTAGCTCTTTTGTTATTTTTCAGATTTAAAATCTCTCCTGTTTTAATAATAATCCTGATGTTATCACCATCAGAAAGTTCCAGGTTGTCAAGGTTTTTGTAGATCAGGATGGGAAAAGCAGCATTTATCGCATTCCTTTCATAAATGGCACCGAATGATTCAGCAAGAATTGCCTGGATCCCCAACGATTTAAAACAATCGACGGCTTGTTGCCTGGAACTGCCACTGCCGAAATTTTTTTCTGTAATAATAATATCTCCCGGTTTAGCTTTCTTTGCAAAATCCTCATACCCTGCAAGATTATCAAATGTGTATTTCCCCATTTCCTTAATATCCGTAATGGCTAGATAGCGGTTATGAAAGATCATATCGGTATCGATGTTATCCTTCCTGATGAGCCAGGTTCTGCCCTTGATAACAGTTGGTTTTTCTTTCACCGTTTTATGTACCTCTGCAACCCTGGCTTTCTCACCCTGTATTACTTTTGGCTCAAAAACCGCCGGTTTTTCAGGTATCTTGTCCGGTGTAGTGATGCACCCTGCAAGAGACGAAGCAGCGGCAACTGCAGGCGATGCCAGGTATACATCACCCTTGCCCTGCTTGCCTGGAAAGTTTCTGTTTCCGGTACTTACCGTTACTTCGCCCGGACCGTTTTGTCCCACCTGACCGGCCGCACAACCGGCACAGCCTGCATTGGAAACCAATGCTCCTGCACTTTTAAAAATATCAATCAGCCCTTCAGCCAGGCATTGATCCCATACTTTATCAGTGGAAGGGACTATTTTTAATACCACACCCGGAGCTACCTTCTTTCCTTTTAAAATATTGGCGGCTACCCGCATATCCTCGATACGGCCATTCGTACAACTACCTATAAAGGCTGAATCAATCCGGGTTTTTAAAACATCCGATATATCAGCCGTATCGTGAGGTTTACCGGGCTTTGAAACCCTGGAGATAAAGCGGCTGACATCCAGGCTGAACTCCTGTTCATACTTTGCATTCTCATCAGCCAATACCGGCTTGATCTTCTTTCCAGTCCTTTCCTCACAGTATTGAATAATATCTTCCCCAGGTGTAAAAAAGATGATAATGGCTCCCATCTCAGTTGCCATGGAAGATATGGTGATCCTGTCATCGAGGGACAGCCTGTTTACTTCATCTCCATATATTTCAACAGAATAACCAAGAAGCTTATTTGCTCCAAACACGGACAGAAGGTTCAGGACAATGTCCTTTGCAAAAATGTCCTCAGGAAATTTACCCAGGAAATTAATTTTCACTGATTTTGGAACTTTAAACCAGATTTTCCCCTTACTCCAGGCGGCTGCAATGTCCTTATCACCCATACCCTGACCAAAAGCTCCTATCGCTCCAAGAACATTTGCATGTGAATCAGTTGAAATTGCAGTGCAGCCAGGATATACCAATCCTTCCTCAATCAACAGGTGGGTTCCTATTCCGGAATTTATATCGTATACTTTAATGCCATAATCCCTGGCAAAAACCCGGCATATATGCTGGTTAGTTGCATACTTTTGGTCCGAACCGGTCGGGTTACAATCAAAAGTAAAAAAGGTTTTTTTTACATTTTCGATACCCAGATTATTGTCCCTGATATTTTTAACTACATTTGCACCGCCAAAATCCCGTGCCACACGGGCATCGATCTCAACATCAACAATATCTCCCGGTTTAACGAATTTTTCACCTGAATGACCAGCAAGTATTCTTTCTATTATTGTCATATTGATAAATATTAATAATTAGTGTTTTTGTATAAAATAGTAATAATTGAACACAAAGCACCAAAAATCAAATCTCAAATAACAAATAAATTCCAAATTTCAAAATATCAATTCCCGAAACTGTTTGGCTATTAGGAATTTAGATCATTGAGTATTATTTGTTATTTGAGATTTTTTGCAAGTAATACTTAAAGTGGTTTATAGACAGACACTAATTAGTCGTAACCCGAACTGAAGTCGGGATACGACTATTTTCTACAGGGATTCGATAACCAGAGCCGAAGCACCTCCACCACCGTTACACAAGCCGGCAACTCCAAACTTTGCATTATTCTGTTTCAGAACATGGATTAAGGTTACAACTATTCTGGCTCCTGAAGCACCGATGGGATGGCCTAATGAAACAGCTCCACCGTTTACATTCACTTTTGCCGGATCGAGTTTAAGGTCTTTTAATGCAGCAAGCGACATAGCCGCAAATGCCTCATTAATTTCATAATAATCAATATCTTCCGGTTTCAATCCGGCTCTATTAATAGCTATCGGGATGGCTTTGACCGGAGCAGTAGTAAACCATTCGGGTGCCTGTGCGGTATCAGCGTGGGCAAGAATTTTAGCAAGGGGTTTAATACCGAGTTCCATTGCTTTTTCGCCATCCATTATAACAACAGCGGCTGCCCCGTCATTAATGGTTGATGCATTTGCAGCAGTAACCGTTCCATCCTTTTGGAAAACAGGCCTTAAGTGTGGAATTTTTTCAAAATTCACATTACTGAACTCCTCATCCCTGTCAACTACTAACGGATCACCTTTCCTTCGCGGAACCTCAACCGGAACAATTTCGTCTTTAAATAATCCTTTTTCTGTCGCATCGGCTGATCTCTTGTAGGACTGAATAGCAAAATCATCCTGCTCTTCCCGGCTGAATTTATACTCCTTTGCACACAATTCTGCTGCACTTCCCATGTGGTAATCATTATAAACATCCCATAATCCGTCCTTAATCATCCCATCCGTCAGCTCACCATGACCCAGTTTCAGGCCTGTTCTTATCCCGGCAACATAATGGGGAACGTTCGACATGCTTTCCATTCCTCCTGCCACCAAAACCCGGTTATGACCGGCAAGAATGGTTTGGGCTCCAAGAATAATGGATTTCATACCTGAAGCACATACTTTGTTTATGGTGGTACATGGGATTGTATTCGGCAAGCCGGCAAACAAAGCTGCCTGCCGGGCCGGTGCCTGACCTATGTTCGCGGAAAGGACATTACCCATGTAAACTTCATCGACCAGATCGCTTGATATTCCTGCTCTCTCAATGGCATTCTTTATAACCAGGGCTCCCAATCTGGTCGCACTAATAGTTGACAACGAACCACCAAAACTACCAATTGGAGTTCGTACGGAGGAAACAATAAAAATCTCTTTATTTTTCATAAGTATATTGTTTTGGAATTTATTTTAGCGAAGCAAATTACATACTTGTTCAAAAGGCTAAGACTGTGGCTGTTGAATATGTAGGACTTTGTCGAAAAAATGTTCGTACCTTTTTTCAATCGACCATCTTTAATATCGAATATCTAAAGATAAGAAAATTTTAATATCCGCTAAACGGATAATTCCTTAACACTCAAAAGATAAAGTATCATACGCCAGGAAAATATTGGCAGGTAGTTCCTTTTCAATTTCAGTATGTAAACCCATCTGGTGGCTTATGTGGGTAATATAAGCTCTATCCGGGGAAATATCTTCAATAAGTTTTAATGCCTCATCCAGATTGTAGTGAGTTGGATGCCTCCTTTTACGAAGAGCATTAATTACCAAGCACCTGGAACCGGCAATTTTTTCAATCTCTTCTTCCGGTATATAATTTGCATCAGTTATGTAAGTGCAGTTTTCAATCCTGAACCCAAAAACGGGTAACTTATGGTGATAAGCTCGAATGGGAATAATATTGATTCCATCAATCTCAAAAGGTGATTCATCAATCGGATGAAGGATCAATTGTGGAATTCCAGGGTATTTATGTTCAGCAAAAACATAGGCATATTCCCGTTTAACTGCTTCCATAACCCTTTTCTCAGCATAGATATCCATTGGTTTTCCCAGGATAAAATTAAACGCCCTGACGTCATCCATTCCGGCGATGTGATCTTTGTGTTCGTGGGTTAGCAATATTGCACTAAGATCCCTTACTTCTGCCCTGAGCATTTGTTGCCGGAAATCGGGGCCGGAATCGATCACAATCGTCTTACCATTAGTCTCTACCAATGCAGAAGTTCTAAGTCGTCTGTCCCGCGGGTCATCCGACCTGCATACCCTGCATTGGCAGGTTATTACAGGAATTCCCTGAGAAGTTCCGGTTCCAAGAAGTGTTATTTTCAAATTTATCGGTTTTTACAGTTCAAACATAAAGGTTTTGGATATTAAAAACAAGTAAAAAATCTCACGAATTTTCCAGGAAATACATTATTTTCAGAACTCGGTAATTTTTGTATTTTTATCATGATTAGCACAAAAATAATATTTTAAAAATCGTTAACAGGAATAATGGAATATTGGAAAATAAATTGTTTGATTAAAAGAAATTTCCATCATTCCATTATTCAAAAATACCACTATGAAAGCCAACATTTATCTTATCCCCTCACCTATCGGTACAGGGACAATTGATACAGTTTTACCTGATTATGTAAAAAAGATCATTAATAAAATCGATTATTATATCGTGGAGAATGTCCGGACAGCCCGTCGTTTTCTTAAGAAAGCCGGAATACAAACTTTAATCGATGATTTGAAGTTTATGGTTTTAGATAAACATACACAACCTCAGGAGTTGGAGGCATTTTTATTACCCATCTCTAAAAACAAAGATATTGGAATTATCTCCGAAGCAGGTGTTCCTTGTGTGGCAGATCCCGGAGCCGAAATTGTTAAACTTGCTCATAAAAAAAACATCCGGATAATTCCTTTGGTTGGCCCATCCTCTATACTACTTGCACTTATGGCATCAGGACTGAATGGCCAGAATTTTGCCT
>JAUWBB010000261.1 GCA_030605195.1 Bacteroidota bacterium | reverse complement strand
CGGTGATGTAGTGGAATTAATTATACCCATGCCCGTTAGAAAAATTGTTGCACATGATGCCGTTGAAGAGGATAAAGATAAAGTTGCGATCCAGAGAGGACCAATTATATTTTGTGCGGAAGGAAAAGATGTGGAAGACGGACATGTCATGAACCTGATCCTTGATCCGGAGAGTAAGATGGGAACCCGGTTTGAGGATGATCTCCTCAATGGGGTTCAGGTAGTTACAATAAAGGCAGGCAGTGCAAAACAAAATCTTGAAAAGGAGATTATAGTTGAAGAACACCGGGAAATTAAGCTTATTCCATACCATGTTTGGGCAAACAGGGGGCCGGCAGAAATGATCGTATGGCTTCCGGTAACAAAAGAAGTAAGCCATCCGACACCGGCACACACCATTGCATACAGAAGTACAGTCACCGGATCCCATCCGAAAGCCAACATGAATTGCATCAAAGACCAGATGAGTATCAAACATTCCAATGATCACAGCATTCCCTATTATCACTGGTGGCCCAGGAAAGATCAGATGGAATGGCTGCAATATACCTTTGAAAAACCGGAAACAGTATCCGGGGTGAAGGTATACTGGTTTGATGACAGGCCAAATGGAGGCTGCCGGATACCCGCATCGTGGGAAGTTTTCTATGATTCAGGCAATGGCTGGAAGCCGGTCCAGGTAAACGGTGAATACACCTTTACCAAAGATGACTGGGACGAGATCGAATTTGAAGCCGTTACAACAGGTGCATTAAGGCTACAAGTGAAGCTGAGTAAAGAATTCTCCAGCGGGATATATGAGTGGGAAGTGTGGTAGGTTATTAAAAAAAGAAAAACGAATATTGATTAATGAACACCGAATAGCGAATTATTTGATTGCAGATTAATGAGGAATGGATTAAACAACTCCGGAGAAGAGCAGGATCTTCAAGACTTCCGATGGAAGCAAACCGGAACGGTGAAGGAAAGGTGGTAATGGCCGGTGTTGAATTACCGGTAATTCATTTAATCAGATCATACGCACTCAATCTCTGAAGGCACCACCCTTATCTTTTCACCATCCTCACACCAAACACCGGACCGGCGATATGTCCTTCATGAGCTTGGAACTTAACTGTAATTTTTTGCTTGTCATAAGTCATCTCTTCAGGAATCTCATACAAAACATCAATAAACTGCCCGTCCTTTTTATTGGATATGTTTTCCGTGACAATAATTTCACCATCTACCATAATATCAAAGGTTTTAGAACCAGCGAATCCACCCCAGTATTCGACGACCAATCCCATTGGCTGGCCCAAGATTACTTTCATCTCAAATGAAAACCATCCATCCCTGGCCTGACGATTCTTACGGTTTTTAAATTCTCCAGGCCTGGTTCGTTCTCCTTTAAAATTATGATCACGTTCAGGCTGCATTTCTCCCGGTTGAACAAAATCAATAGTCATTTCTTCGAGTTTCTTCTTACGTTCCAGTTGAGCCTCGTATTCCAATTGATATTTTTTCCAGGCCTCTTCTGAGAAAATATCCCAATAGACTGAATAATTGCGTTCATGGGTTGCATAAAAAGGCTTCATCAGGATGTCCCTTGGTTTACCCACGCCCTTGGTCATAAATGTGTTGGCCTGGCCAGCTACTGGCTCCATCCAGTTGGCCGGGTTTCGATCTTCTGTCATCAACACGGGCACAAACATGGCATTACTTGCCTCAGGATCATCTTCCGGTCCCAGATCTCCCGCCAGTACCAAAGGGCCGTGCATAATGGCCACACGATTGGAATCGTCCGGCATCGTTTCGAGTCGTAGTATAAAAGGGATATTTACTTCTACCTTGTCTCCTGTTTCCCATTTCCTGCGAATGGCAATAAAGCTGCCTGGCTTCTGGTCAATGCGTTTTTCCTGGCCATTAACCTGAACTTCGATACCATTTTTAGCCCAGTAAGGATAACGGATCTGAAGGGTAAGCTTAACCGGTTCGTTACAGTTAAATTCAAGTGTTGTGCCCTGCTCTTCGGGAAAATTGGTTATCTGACGCACTTTCAGGCCTTTTTCCTTCCAGGTTAATTCAGCAGCAATAAACTGGCTTACAAATAATTCTTCATCATTATAAAAGAATATATTACGGCCGTATTTCGAATGATTCTCCATACCGGTTCCCACACAACAGGTAAACCAGTACGGATCCTGATAAGATTTAAATCCTCTCATCTCAAGTGACAGGTTATATATCACCCTGCCATCGACCGGATGCTGGGAGGAAAGGATATGATTGAACAGGGCCCGTTCATAGAAGTCGGCCACTTCCGCAGACGCCTCCCATCCGAACAGGTGTCCGGACAGTTTTAACATGTTATATACATTACACGATTCGGTTGTGCCGTCACTTAATCTGTTGCGCAGTGAATCTGGGGGTCAGAAATATTCATGATTCCCATGGCCACCTGTAACGTATGAATGATGATTTACCACACGGACCCAGAAAAATTCTGCTGCTTTACGGTCATTTTCATCCCCGGTGAGTTCATACCGACGGGCCAGACCGATCAGCTTTGGGATCTGAGTATTTCCATGTTTTCCTGGAAGAATATCCTCACCCTGGGCCAGCGGTTCAAGTATTTCTTTATGATGGAATATCCGTGACATTCTGAGGTATTTCTCATCACCGGTATCGGCATAAAGTTCGGCCAATACCTCGTTAATCCCACCATGTTCGCAATGCAACATTTTTTGTACCTGTTCGTCGTTTAATCCTGTTACAATCCCTTCCATCCAGTCAGCAAACCGTTTCTCTATACCAAGCGCTTTCTGGTTACTGCAAATATGATAAGCATCCCGCAGACCTGCCATGACCTTATGCATGGTATAATAAGGAGCCCATAAACCGTTCAGGTCGAAACCTCTTGAACGGATGTTACCTTTGGCGATCTGCTCCTTAAAAATTTTCTTTCCGTCAGGGATGGCTCCTATATACCCTTCACCATCCTCTTCCTGGCAAATTCCCAGTTCATCAACAATATAGTTTACACGGTCCAGAAAACGCTGGTCACTTGTGGTCTGGTACATCAGGGCGCAGGCACTCAGGTGATGGCCGAGGCTGTGTCCGGCAATGGTATTATCCTCCCAGCCGTGATAATGTTCGGCTTTCGGTTCAAGGCCTGCCTCTGTCCGGAACTTTGCCAGTAAACGATCAGGTTCATAATTAAGCAGAGATTTTACATTAAGCTCTGTGGCATGTTTAAAAGGACCATCCAGAAGATGTACCTCGGTCAATTCAAAAGGTAAGGCCCGGAATGTAACCACTTCAGGTCCCCCGGTTTTTACCTTGTGCTCTGAAAGAGTATTACATGAGAATAATACAATACAGAAAAATAAACTGAATAAGGAGATCAAAGATTTCATAACTGTTTTTTTTGGGGGGGGTCTGATTATTAATTCTTACTGATAAAGATACGTAATTTTGCAGGTTTTTAAAAGGATTCCGGGGAATTATTTACAAACCCACCGACTTCGATTCAACAAAAACCTATCCGGTTATTGAATACATTTATGCAGGCCCTCACAGTTCCCATGTCATGAAATCTTTCCTATCCTATTACAGAAGTTTTACAGGACTGGCGGAACTAGGATTTATAATTGTTCAGATTGACGGAATGGGTACTTCAAATCGTTCCAAAGCATTTCATGATGTCTGTTGGAAAAATATCAAGGATGCCGGCTTTCCTGACCGGATCCTCTGGATACCTTGATTAAGTCCAACAAAGAGTTTGAATTAGTAGTATTATCAGGAATGAGACATACAATCGGCGGAAAATATGGTGAACGTAAACGAAGAGACTTTCTTAATTCAAAAAAGAATTCTTCCAGTGTTGGGAGTTTAACATAATCATTGGTTTTTATTGTAATGAGTGGGCTGCCAAAAAAATTTATGGAAGAAGAGTCTTCTTTTTCAACCGGTTCAGTATTTGCAATAGGCTGCTTGAATATTTTTTCAACCTGCATGTTGAACATAATTTCCCGGTTAAGCTCTGATTGTTTTGGTGGTAAGAGAAAAGGCAACTGAGACAATTGTACAAAATCTGTTGAGAAGTTATTATCTATAAGAATCTCAACCGGAAGGTCATCGCCGGTTTCAACAGTAATAAATACATCCTGAACACCTGTAAGGTATGGTAATGAAAACCGGAACCTGCCGGCCTTGTCAACCAGTATACCAAAATAAGCGGTGTTATTTCCTAATAATGCCAGATGAATTCTTGCATATGTTACAGGAGTCTTCCTATTATCTGTAACAATCCTGCCAGACAGTGACAATTCTTTGGTTTCGGGAAAATAATTTACAAATTCCGGATGGTCGGCGCTTTTATCAGCAGGAAATCTTATCCCGTACATGTTCGTGTTAAGAACTCCTGTTTTTACGACTGTAAGGCAATATCCATCGGGTGAGAATTTATTCTTTTCAGGTAAAGAAATGCTTATATTGACACTTTCACGTTTTTTATATATTTTTTTATCGGTATTACACCGGATGGTTTTTCTTTGGATTTTAGAATAATACTGTAAAGTATCTGCATTTGTGACAGTCAGATACTTTCCGGTTTGTAATTCATTGTTATTCGGATTGATAATTGTAATACTACTATGAAAATATTTTATTGGAGGGAAATTACGCATCCACTTTGTATAAGCCCTGAAAAATATCTTCTCGTTCGCGGCATAAATATTCCGGTCGGTAAACAACTGGAAATTTTCTTTAAAGTCAGGTGATTTCAACAGGACCGGATCATTGATCAATGACTGGGCATTCGTCCTCACCTGTGCCTGGAAGACAATAAAAACAGCAATAATGTATAAAATTATTTTTTTCACGTTCTATTCTTTGTTTATTCCCAGAAATAAGGTTTTTCAGTCTTTCCACCAC
>JAUWBB010000376.1 GCA_030605195.1 Bacteroidota bacterium | reverse complement strand
ATAGAATTCCAGGTTTTCGGATACCTTCCCCTTTTTTCTTAAACCCGCCGTGTCAACCAGGTAGAAATCATAATGGTATTTCTGATACCGTGAGTAAATTGAATCCCTGGTTGTTCCGGAAATTGGAGTCACAATATTTCTTTCTTCACCTAAAAGAATGTTGGCAAGGGAAGACTTACCGACGTTTGGCCTGCCGATGATGGCAAATTTAGGCAAATCTTCTGCCTCCATATCCGAGGGTTTTGTAAACGATTTTACCACTTCATCAAGCAACTCTCCTGTTCCACTCCCACTTATGGCTGAGACTGGATAGATTTCTTTAAATCCCAGTTTGTAAAAAATATTGGCTTCGTATAACCGGTTGGTATTGTCAACCTTATTAACTACCATTAAGACTTGTTTATTGGTTTTTTTCAGGATTTTGGCTACGGCTTCATCTAAATCAGTAATTCCATTCATCACATCAACCATGAAAAGGATGCTATCGGCTTCCTCAATTGCCACAAAAACTTGTTTTTTGATCTCTTCTTCAAACACATCTTTAGTACGATCAACATATCCCCCGGTATCAATCACAGAGAATTCAACCCCATTCCATTCAGATTTACCATAATGCCTGTCCCTTGTAACCCCGCTTTCTTCGTCAACTATGGCTTCCTTACTTTCGGTTAAACGGTTGAATAAGGTCGATTTACCGACATTAGGCCTTCCAACTATTGCTACTATATTACCCATTGCTCCATCTGTTGTTCAAATTTCAAAAAATTCTTACCATCTTTGCAAGGTAGGCAGGAACACGAAATCATCACGAAAAACTACGCTATTTTAAACTTTAGCCCCTTTAACTTTTAACTTATAACATATAACATTTAATGACAAACTGTTTCTTTTCCTCTTACCACACTGATTAATAACCAAATCTCTTCAATACCCGCTCTTTATTCCTCCAATCCTTGCTTACTTTTACAAAAAGCTCCAAAAAAACTTTCTTCCCAAGGAATTCTTCAATATCCTTCCTGGCCTCTGTTCCCACCTTTTTTATGGCTTCTCCTTTATGACCAATTATTATGCCCTTTTGGCTGTCTCTGGAAACAAAAATAATAACTCTCATTCGAATGATATCTTCCGATTCCTCAAAAGATTCAACCTCGACCTGAGCAGAATATGGCACTTCTTTGTGGTAATTTATCATTAACTTTTCGCGGATGATTTCCGACACGAAAAACCTTATGCTTTTATCTGTAAGTTGATCTTTAGGGAAATAAGGCGGACTTTGAGGAAGAAGTTCAATAATACGGTTTAAAAGTTTTTCGATATTAAAACCTTCCAACGCGGATAAGGGTATGATTTCAGCATTCGGCAATTTCTCCTGCCAATATTTTATTAAAAATATTGTTTTCTCCTGGCCTGAAAGATCAATTTTATTGATGACTAATAAAATGGGTATTTTTATGTTTTGTAGTTTGTTCAGAATGGTTTCGTTTTTGCCCGCGGTTTCTATAACATCAGTAATGTAAAGAATAATATCGGCATCAATAAGCGCGAGATTTACCGATTTCATCATCGATTCCTGCAGTTTATAATGTGGAACGATTATTCCGGGTGTGTCGGAATATACAATTTGAAAATCCTTACCATTCACAATTCCCATAATCCGGTGACGAGTTGTTTGTGCTTTGGAGGTTATTATGGAAAGCTTCTCTCCAACCAGGGAATTCATGATGGTGGATTTTCCCACGTTAGGATTTCCAATGATGTTTACGAAACCTGCTTTATGAGGCATTTTATTCTGATTACTCATAACGTCCCGTCTTAAGCATGACAATTTCTTTTTCGGTCAGATATCTCCATTTTCCTCTTTGAAGACCTTTCTTGGTTAACCCGGCAAAATAGACCCGATCGAGTTTAACAATACGATATCCCAGGTGTTCAAATATCCTTCGGATAATACGATTTCGCCCTGAATGAATTTCAAGTCCAACTTGTTTCCTGTCATTTGGATCGACATAAGCAATGGCATCTGCAGAAATAAATCCGTCTTCAAGATCTATTCCCCCTGTGATTTTTACCATGTCCGGTTTTTTTAAATTCTTGTCGAGTGAAATATGATAAATCTTTTTTTTATTGAACTTCGGATGTGTTAGCTTTTTTGTGAGATCACCATCATTGGTGAGGAGTAGCACTCCTGTGGTCACGCGGTCGAGCCTGCCAACCGGATAAATCCTTTCCTTACAAGCGTATTTCAAAAGATCAAAAACAATCTTTTTTGCATATGGATCATCGGTTGTTGTTATATAATCTTTTGGTTTATTCAGCAGTACATAAACTTTTCGTTCCTTCATTAATAATTTTCCTTTGTATTTGATAACGTCTTTTTCTGATACTTTTGTTCCCAATTCCGATACAACTTTACCATTTACGGTAACCAGACCCTGCTTAATAAATTCATCAGCCTCACGCCTGGAGCAAAGCCCTGAATTGGCGATGTATTTATTTAACCGGATTAATTCCGATGGTTTATTTTTTAACTTTGAGTAGGGTTCTTTTTTCATATTTATTCCTACTGTTTTAACTTCAGTATCTTTTTTGACAGGATTCAAATAATTTCTTCTTCTATGGTGTCGGATCTTTTTCAAAAGGCTTAGTTTTAAATATAATGTGAATTAGCTAAGAGGCTGTGTGAAAACGTATTTCCAAATAAATTTTGACTAAACCTGCCATTTATCTTTATTTTCACACGGCCTCTCAAGTTAGAGGATAATCTTTTGAATTTTCGCGCAATGCATATCTTACTGCAAAAGTATAATTTTTAGCTGGTTTTGACTATTCAACCTTTTTTCACCAATTTTGTTCCCCATAAAATCCTTATATCATGACATTAATAAAATCAATCTCGGGAATCCGAGGTACCATTGGTGGAAGAATTGGAGAGGGACTTAGCCCTATGGATATTGTCAAGTTT
>JAUWBB010000247.1 GCA_030605195.1 Bacteroidota bacterium | reverse complement strand
GAAAGCTGCAGACGGATTTCGAGCCTATTTTAGAGCGTCAGATCCATCACTTTGTAAATAGTGCCGAGGGTATCTGGCACATGGGACAGCGTGACATTGTTTGGACTCGCTTTTCAAAAACCGGATTTAAAAACGGATTGCGTTTAAAACATTACGCGGAAATAATCCACTCAAAACTTCTTTCTGATTATCCGGCAATTGTCGATAAAGTAAAAGTAACCTTAATTACAGATAGAAAGGAAGTGGAAAAACGAATTGCCTTTGCCCGAAAAACCTATGACGAACGCAACCGCCGTATTGAAGCAATGACGGATGATTCGGTTGAGATATTTTACTCCTGTTTATTATGTCAATCATTCGCTCCAAATCATGTTTGTATTATTACACCCGAACGGTTAGGTTTATGTGGTGCATACAATTGGCTTGACGGCAAAGCTGCTCACGAAATAAATGAAACCGGACCAAACCAACCTGTGAAGAAAGGCAAATGTATTGATCCTTTGAAAGGCGTATGGGAAGGCGTTGATGATTATGTTTATAAAAATAGTCATAAAGCTGTATCAAGTTTTTGTACATATTCAATTATGGACAGACCAATGACCAGCTGTGGTTGTTTTGAAGCAATTTGTGCTTATGTTCCTGAATTAAATGGAGTAATAGTTGTAAATCGGGAATATACCGGAGATACTCCGGTTGGTATGACTTTTGCCACTTTAGCAGGAAATGTTGGCGGAGGACAACAAACACCTGGTTTTATGGGAGTAGGAAAGGTTTTTCTGACTTCAAAGAAATTCCTGCATGCAGAAGGTGGATTCAAACGCCTGGTATGGATGACTAAAGAATTAAAGGAACTGTTAGGGGAAGATCTGAAAAAACGATTTGATGAGCAGGAGGTGCCAGATTTATTAGATAAAATTGCAGATGAAACCGTAAGTGTTGAGATTGAGGAGATTCATGATTTTCTGGAAAAAGTAGACCACCCGGCTCTTAAAATGGAAGATATGTCGGTTTTCTCTGAACCGGATACAGCGAAAGATGTGGATTCGGAAGAAGATATTATCAAGGATGAGAAGATTATACAGGGTAAACCGGAAGAAATTGCTTCACAACCTCAAATTGATGATGAGATGCAAGTAACTCCTGAACTAATCAACCAGATTAAAGCACAAATTACACAAGAAATTAAGAAAGAACTTAAAACCTCCATTACACAGGAAGTGGTTCGGGAAATCATCGGGACACTGAGTCAAAAGTTCCTTGGTGAAGAAATTACAGTAACAGAAGAAACTGCCTTACCGGTACCAACCGAAGAAAAGGAAGTTTATAAAAAAGTTGATGTTATTCCTCCAGGCCCGCCAGCTGAAGAGAGTATAAGGGGAATAAAGTCATTTAAAATTCCAAAAGAATCATGTGAGGTTCCTGTTTGGCGAGTTAAATTGGGTGCAACGAAAAAAGAAGGAGGAACACGTGGCCGAACCTATATTGTAGGAGGAACTACCTGTATGCCTTTTCATCTTTGGGAGGGTGAAATGCCCAACCGTCCCCTTGTAGCAATGGAAGTTTTTGACATGATAAGCGAAAAATATCCTGGAATACTAAAAGAAATTTATGGTGATTTGTTATATAAACCAGCCAAAATGGCTAAGGTATGTGTTGAAAAATATAATGCCGATCTGATCAGTGTCCGGCTTGAAGGAACACATCCTGAAAAGGGGAACCGGAGTCCGGAGCAGACCGTGGAACTTGTCAAATCGGTATTGAAAGCTGTTGATGTTCCTTTAATTATTACCGGACATAGTAATTTTGAACGGATTAACGAAATTATGAAAGCAGTTGCTCAGGCATGTGCCGGGGAAAACCTTCTGTTAAACTGGGTTGAACAAGATAACTACAGAACAATTGCCGGTACGGCTTTAGGTTATAACCATTCAATTGTTGCTCAAAGTCCTATTGATGTAAATATTGGAAAACAATTGAATATTCTTTTAACCAATATGGATGTTAAGAAGGAACAAATTGTTATGGATCCAATGACAGGAGCCACAGGATACGGTATTGAATATACGTATTCGGTAATGGAACGTATTCGTTTGACCGGCTTAAATGGCGACGAAATGCTTGCCGGACCAATGATCGTATCTCCGGGACAGGAGTGTGCGAAAATCAAAGAATATAAGGTTCCGGAATCTGATTTCCCGGAATGGGGGGATTTAACTAAACGTGCTTTTACCTGGGAATTGGTTACTGCTGTAAACCTGTTATATTCAGGTGCTGATATCCTTATCATGTATCATCCTGAAGCAGCCATGGCAACAAAAAGTACGATTTTTAAACTTATGGAAAGCAAAATCAAAAAATAAATGGCATTAACAGGTCTTCAAATTCAGAAACTTCTGCCGAAAACCAATTGTAAGGAATGCGGCTCAAAAACTTGCCTGGCATTTGCAATTAAGTTGGCAGGCAAAAAAATAGATTTATCAGAATGTCCTTATGCATCGGACGAACTAAAAGAAATTTTAGGAGCGGCAAGTGAACCTCCGGTTAAAAAAATTGAATTAGGTGCTGAAAAAGAATTACAATTAGGAGAAGAAACAGTTTTGTACCGGCATGATAAAACATTTGTTCATCAGACATTGCTCGCGATTAATATTAACGATACCGATGAACCGGAAGACATTGATAAAACGCTTACTTCTGTTAAAGATTACAGACTGGAACGAGTGGGTGAAAAAATAAACATTGACATGGTCTCAGTTACTCAAAAAGATGGTGATCCGGAAAAATATGTTGAATTAGCCAGGAAAGCCTGGGAAACACTTAAAATACCTTTAATACTTCGGTGTGCTGATATCAAGACTATTACTGCAGCTGCAGAAGCAATAAAGGGGTCCCACAGTGTTCTGGCTTCGGCAACTATTGAAACAGCAGATGAGTTAAGGCAAATTGCTTCCTCCAATGAGCATAATCTCGTTGTAACTGCTCCAAATCTTGACGAGCTGGTTGCTCTTACTGATAAAGTAAAAAAAGATGGTTTTAATGACTTGATACTTCAATTTCAAACACATTCACTTGCAGAACAGTTTCAGGCTAATTCAATTGCCAGACGGATAGCTTTGAAGAAAAACTTTAAACCACTTGGTTATGCAAGTATAAAGTTTTTGGAATCAGGAGATTTTGCAGATGATACGGTACTGGCTTTAAACGAAATCACCAAGTATGGAGGCATCTGTGTTTTCCCTTCATTTGATCCCGCCCAACTTGTTTCTCTCATGACACTGAGGTTGAATATCTATACCGATCCGCAAAAGCCTATCCAGGTTGATCCGAAAGCTTACACTATTGGAGAACCTAAGGCAGACTCACCGGTATTCTTAACGACTAATTTCTCCCTAACATATTTTATTGTTTCCGGAGAAATAGAAAATTCAGGAATATCTGCATGGTTGGTTGTTCCTCAATGCGAAGGCATGAGCGTGTTAACTGCCTGGGCAGCAGGTAAATTTTCAGGCCCGTATATCGCTAAATCGATCAAAGAAATGGGGTTTGAGAACCAGGTTACCACCCGTGAAATAGTAATTCCGGGTTATGTCGCTCAAATCAGTGGCGAATTGGAAGAAAGTTTACCAGGCTGGAAAGTAATTGTAGGTCCGCAAGAAGCTGCCGATATTGAGAGTTTTGTGAAGGTTAAGTTTGGTTGAAAGAAAATAATTGAGAGGGGAAAAATTATGCCCAAAATTACATTCCTGCCTTTGAGAAAAACTGTGAATGTCAAGCCGGGTACCGAACTGCTTGAAGCGGCTTCAAAAGCTGATGTTGAAATACCGATATCCTGTGGAGGGAATGGTACGTGTGGTAAATGCCTTGTCAGAATTGATTCCGGCGAAGTTGACTTTACAAGTTCGGGAATACTATCAAGAACCGAAAAAAGTGAAGGATATGTTTTAGCATGTAAAACCCGGGTATTGGACAAGCCCATTAAGGTTTTCGTGCCGGAACAAATTGAGGATAAAGAAGGTAAGTTTACGGATACGTATGATGATATTGGCCTGGTAAGGCAGGAATTATTCCCAAAGAATTGCCAGTTTGACCCTCTGGCTGTTAAATGGGTAGTTGATGTACCACCGCCCAAACCGGAAGACGGACTTTCAGACCTTGACAGATTAACCCGGCGTCTTCAATTGGAATGGGGGAAGAAAGAGTTTGTTTTTCCTCTCGATATAATAAGACAAGTTGCAGATACGTTACGCATTCAAGACGGAAAAGTAACAGTAACCCTTGTAAGAGGTTCTGATCGGTATTATGTTGTTGGCATTGAACCTGGTGATAGTACTTTCAGACAATATGGTGTTGCTGTTGATATAGGAACAACAACCGTGGCTGTTCAATTGGTTTTTCAGCCTCTCGCAAAATCAATTGCTACCAGAACGGATTACAACGATCAAATAAAATGTGGATTGGATATTATTAGCCGTATTAATTATGCCAAACGTCCGGAAAGGCTTGCAGAATTAAGACTTCTGGTATTGAAAACCATAAACAGGTTAATAAAAAAAGCTTGTGCAAGCCAGAAAATAAAGAAAGAAGAAATCTGTAATGCTGTCATTTCAGGTAACACCACAATGATCCATCTGTTGTTAGGACTTAACCCGGATTACATCCGGCTTGACCCGTATACTCCAACCATCCTAAATACTCCAAATTTATCGGCTGTTGATATTGGGATAGATATCAATCCCAAATCCTGGATTTATATTTCTCCCGGAGTTGGAAGTTATGTGGGCGGTGATATTACAGCAGGTCTTTTATGTACCGATTTAGCCTCAGATACAGAGGATATCAATCTTTTTATAGATATTGGAACCAATGGCGAGATCGTTGTTGGGAATTCTGGTTTTCTTATGGGCTGTGCCTGTTCTGCAGGTCCGGCTTTTGAAGGAGGGGGGATTAGAGATGGTATGAGAGCTTCCCTGGGTGCAATTGAGAGGGTAGAGATAGATCCGGAAACCGGCATGGCCAGCTATTCAACTATTGGCAATGTGAAACCTCGTGGAATTTGTGGAACCGGAATGATTTCCTTACTGGCTAATCTGCTTCTGACCGGTTGGATTGATTCCGCAGGTAAACTTAACAGGACCAGAACATGTCGGGCAATTTTAAACGATGAGTCTTCCCTCGGGTTTTAAATTTTCAGGTGCTAAAACCACCGAAGAA
>JAUWBB010000109.1 GCA_030605195.1 Bacteroidota bacterium | reverse complement strand
GTGAAAAAAAGTCTGTTTATTTAGAATGATAATAAATAAAGTGAAGTTGAATCCCTATTTTTTAAAAAAAAATTATGGGGTGAAAAAAATAATAGCAAAAAACAATCAATTTAATCTGACTTGGACAGGAAACCCTACTTATTGTTTACATGATGTCAGGTGTTTCCACCTGACATTGAATACTGGAGTAAATAAAATCTTGCCATATCATTAACTGCCGGATGGAAACATCCGATAGCATCGTAATCCGCTAAGCGGATATCGAACTCACGTTAGTTTAGTATTCTTTCTTGCTATTATTCAATCAATTCCAAAATAGGCTTGCCCGAACAACCGTTAGGTGCCGAAATATTTAATAAATTGGTAATGGTGGGGGCAATATCGATTAAATCGACAGGGCGGGAAATGCTGCTACGGTTTATTCTCCAGCCAAACCAGATCAAAGGAACATGAGTATCGTAGGGATAGGCAGAATTATGATTGGTTATATTCCCGTCTTTTTCAATCCAACCCGGTTCAAGGTTTAAAATAATATCTCCTGAACGTTTCTGGTTAAAACCATTCTGCATTTTTTGGAAAATTCCGTGTGTAAAGTTATTTGTTTGAAGAGTGGAAGCCGTCATGGCATTGGCTACACCTGTAAACTGAATCATAAATTGAGCTATTCTTGTTTGAATTTCTTCAAGGGATATTCTTGAATCTTCAATTAATGTCTGATTCAAAAAAATCTGTTGTTGTTTATATGACTTAACCCAATGACCTTTATCATAAATTAGATTCAGATAACTTCTCAATAACGAAATAGCCTGATTATGATTAAAATACCCTGCAGGAATTTTTTTATCCTTAAGGTATTCCGGTACGATTGAAACACCATGGTTCGATGTCAGATAAATTAAAACATTTTTTTTACCTATATTTTCATCAATAAATTGAAGCAAATGAGCAATATCCCTGTCCAGGCGTATGAAAGCATCTTCCATTTCAACAGAATTCGGGCCAAACCGAAGTCCAATAGACTCTGTTGCCGAGAAAGCCAGTGTCAACAGATCAGGGTACTCATCTACCCCGAGTTGTTCTTCAATAATAGTTGCTAAAGCAAGGTCTTTTGCAAAGGTATTTCCAAAAGGAGTAAAGCGTAAAATAGAATAATCTTTTCTTTTTCTGTCTATTCTGCTGATCTTGCTTAAATCATACGGAAAGTAGGTTTGTCCGTTAAATCCAAGCTCATAGCTACTGGTGTCATGTAAACTCTCCGTGTATTCCTCTACCGGCAACAGAGTATTCCATACTCTATCAAGATAAAGATCAGGTAACTGTTTTTCATTAAAATGTTCCAACCAATCGGGCAGGGAATCCAGATAAAAAGTACTGGTCATCCAGGTTCCTGTTTTATCATCGTACCAGAATGCTGCATTTGCTGCATGGCCAGCCGAAAAAATAGCTGTATAATCTTTCAATCCGATCCCAAATACTTTTGATTTAAAATTGTTCGACAGCCTCAATTCATCACCCAGGGTCGTCGGCAATAAATTTTTGGGAGAATTTTGGCCAGCCTCATAGCTTCCACCAACAGGAATCACGTCAGGATCAAAGGCACAATACATCATTTCATCTTTCAGCTTTAAATACCAGTGAGAGGAAACAATGCCATGACCGGCAGGATTTGTGCCTGTTGCGATGGTTGCATAACCGGGTGCTGATTGGGTAAACAGGTAATTTAAATTCGCATTTTTACAATATGTTCCCCCATTAATCAGCCGCCTGAACCCTCCTTCTTCAAATTTATCCCAATACCGGTATATATAGTCATATCGCATCTGGTTAATAACAATACCTATGATCAGTTTGGGCTTTTCAGGTGGTATCCGCGAATTATCCTGACTAAAGGATAAAGTACCTAACAAAAAGAGTGAGAAAAATAAAACTATTTTAGGAAGAGTCTTCATATAAAAAAAATTTAATACATACTAGACGCTTAAAAAATAAAACTTACTAACAAGTTGTCGATAATTCAATTTCTAATTACTCTATCCGTCAGCTGACGGATGACCTAAATAATACCCAAATTTCCAAAGATAATCTTTTAAAGTTGAGCCCACTCCGAAAAGTAGTTTTCTCGCCACAAAGACTCAAAGAAACACTAAGCTTAAGGTTCTGGATTTCTTTTCTTTGTGAATCTTGGTGTCTTAGTGGCAAAATTCGTTGTTTAATACTTTTCGGGGTGGACTCAAAGTTTAATGATTTTTTTATCAATTATTTTACTATCTGTTTTTAACCTGACAATATAAATTCCTTTGGATAGATTTAATAAATCAAGCCGTATTCTGTTTTGACCCTCAGGATATTTCTGATTTCCAATAAAAGAGATCCTGTTTCCTAAAATATCAAGGAGTTCAACGGTTACTCCGGAGGAATTTATTAATTCAAAAGATAAATAAATAAAACTTGTGGCAGGATTTGGATACAGGTTTAGTTTGAACTTAGCGGGAGACTTATTGAAAATATAGGTATAATCCAGGGGAACCAATTGGATGTCTAGTGTTGTGGCCTTCCTGTTTTCAACGACAATACTGTCGATCTGTTTTTCATAATATCCCGGGGCAGAAAATCTCAGGTTATATGCCCCCTCATAAATCAACCTGTGATAGTTACCCCATGTTGAATCTGAATAAATAAAAGAACTATCTGCATCGTGGTCCGAAATTTCAATTTTTGCTTTAAGCGGTTGGGAGGTGATTGAATCTGTTATGATTCCCCGGATACCATAAAGACATTGTTTTGTATAATTTAAAAATGACCGGTAATTGTAATTCCAAAGATTTTCCAGTCTTTCAACAGGCGTAATGAAATAATTATCCAGTTCGATAGTAACTTCCCTTCCATGCAGGAACCAGGTAACATAATCCTGCCGGCCTCCGCTAATCATATACCAATCGGCACCATTTGTAATTCCGTTATTTAAATAGGTCATATAACCCGTACTGTATACATGTGTAGTATCAGCGTATTCACGTGATATGAACTGAAACCATTCGTCATCGTGATGACGTCTTGACCAGGTATCCCACGGGTAATTAACAACTTCGGCCCCGGAGTGAAAATTAGCCGAAAGAACAAAATTATGTTTCTCCATAAAATCCATCATTACTAATGTCTCAGCCTGATAATCATTCCCGTCAGGATGAGGCCCGTCTGTAGGATCAGGAAAATTCCGGTTCAGGTCAACACTATTTGCATTTCTACGGGTAGCCCCGCCTATGGTATGGTTGCCTCCTGCATAGGTGCCATCCGGATTAGCCAGGGGATTGATCCATATCTCAATTTCATCTACCAAACTTGTTACAAGTGAGTCTGATCCGTAATTATTTAACAGATAATCAATATATCGCAACATTAAAACATACCCTCCCGTTTCATTACCATGCATGGTGGAAGAAAATAGAAATTCAGGTTCATCTTCCTTTTCATTCACATTATCAGAAATCTTTACAAACAGGATATTTCTTCCTTCCTCGCTGTATCCTATTGTATCCAACCAACACAAACCTGGATAATCACTTGCAAATTTCTTCATCAGGGAATCGTACTGTTCATAGGTAGGATATGTTTGCCAATCCTGAAGGACTTTCAGGCTTTTACTTGTTTCTATAGTTGTTGGGAAAGCAGGTGGAATAATTTTAAAATCAAGATTAAATTTCAGGAATTGGTATAATTCTTTCTCATTCACATTTCCAAATACTATATTATTATGTACACTGGTAACAGATATTATTTTTGAGATTGTGTGAATTAAGTTCTTATCCTTGAGTTCAAAAGAAATATCTACCTCTCCCCTCTTTTTTATAAACTTAAAAGCATCTTCAACTTCACTGATATTCTTGTTCTGTCCAAACAATCCATTCCAAAAGGAGACCAGGAAAAACAACATAAATATTACGTATCGTAATTTATTATTCACTTCGTTCATGAGATCGCTGCGCTAAGTTCACTTCGTTCATGAGATCGCCCCGATAGCTAATTGGACTAAGTTCAAAATTGTTTATTTATTTACAATAAGTTATGTGTATGTAATAAAACTTATCTTATTAAAAAAACACTGATTATTTCGATCCGCCAGCTGGTCCAGTGAAATAATTTTACTTGCAAAATTGCTCCGCATTTCACAGGGTAAACTTTTATCTTTTTCCTTTTGTCTTCCTACTAACTCACCAACCCAATAACCCACTAACCAACTAACTTTCTTCCTACTTACTTTTCTCAAACTCTGCCAGGTCATCCTTCCCTGCAAACCTGCCCACAGTCCCTTATAATGACGAACCGGAGCTTCGTCCTACTCACCAATTACCACCTGCTAACAGCGCTCCGCTCTCTGCTCTCCTTCTACACATTAAACCGAATATACAAAATATCTCCGTCCTGCACGATATAGTTTTTTCCTTCGATATATAGTTTACCAGCTTCCTTGCATGCCTGTTCCGATCCAAGTGATACAAAATCTTCATACTTCATCACCTCTGCCCTGATGAATCCTCTTTCCATATCACTATGGACAATACCGGCTGACTGTGGGGCAGTCGTGCCCTTCTTAAACGTCCAGGCTCTGATCTCCCTGGAATTCATGGTAAAAAATGTCTGCAAATTCAATAGTTTATACGCAGATCTAATGAACTTGTTAACTCCGGGTTCACTCAAACCAATATCCGTCAGGAATTCCATTCTGTCTTCCGGGTCGTCAAGTTCAGCGATTTCAGCCTCCAATCCTGCTGCAATTACTATAACCTCTTCCATTTCATCCTCAACGGCTTTCTTAAACTCATCGACATAGATGTTTCCCTTAACAGCAGATGCTTCATCTACATTACATACATACAAAACCGGTTTTGAGGTCAACAGGAATAAATCATCAACGATTTCTTTATCTTTTTCATTAACCGGTACCGTCCTGGCTGAACCAAGCCCTTCGATGTGCTCCTTGTAAACAGTTAAGACCTCCATCTCTTTGCCGGCATTTTTATCACCGGCTTTTGCAACTTTTTCGAGCTTCATAATCTTTTTTTCTATGGTTTCCATATCTTTTATCTGCAGCTCAAGTTCAATGTTTTCCTTATCCCTAACCGGATCAATTGATCCTTCAATATGAGTCAGGTTTGGATCATCAAAGCATCTCAGTACGTGTATTAGCGCATCCGTATTTCTAATATCACCAAGAAATTTATTTCCTACTCCATCACCTCTGCTCGACCCTTTTATAAGTCCGGGTATATCAAGAATTTCAACAGTAGTTGGAACGGCCTTTTCAGTTTTATATAATTTTTCTAATTCATATAACCGATTATCAGGGACGACGATCCTGCCAATATTTGATTTATCCGTACTAAAAGCAAACCGGGTTGTTTCGGCTTTTGTATTTGAAATACAATTAAACAAGGTAGTCTTGCCTGTGTTGGTTACTCCGATAATTCCACACTGTAGTGCCATATTGTATCAAGTTACATTTCAATAGCGTAAAATTACACTTTTCATGGATAGAATTGCAATTTAACATTAAAGCGTTACATTTTTTGGTTCTCGGTTACAAACACAAAATTCTCCTCCTTAGATAAGGGCGAGTACCCCTGCGACAGCCGGGGGGAGATGGTCTGACAAATTATTTCCTCAATTTTATATCTACCACCCCGTCCCGCCATTCGGCGGGACACCCCTTCTGTCAAGGAGGGGAATTTTACGCTTTGCTATCTTACCGGAGACTTTTTCCTGCTACTTCCACCTCAACAAAATGACGAACCGGAGCTTCGTCCTACTGCCTGCTGCCCCTTCACCCCGTCTCTCAGTCTCCCACCCTGCAAGCCTGCCCACAGACTCTGACAGGTTTTACCATTTGCTGGTTACCGATCACCGATTACTTGTTCTTCACTTTTCGGATAGATTTTCCAGGATAGTATTTTAATTTACCGGTTCGAATTATTTCTTAATTTTATGGTTTAAAAGGAAGCCAGGTGGCAAATAATAATGATAAGGAGCTTCTTAGCCTCTTCAGGGATGAAAATACCCGTCATCATGCTTTTAACATCATTATCCGGAAAGTCATGAGAGTCTATCAGGCTGAAAATCAGTATAAAAACTTCCTTTTACGGCAGATAAGAGATCAAAGGCGAAATCTCCCCCGAAGAAGAAGGTTTTAATAAAGGCAAAAATCGTTTATCGGTAAGGAGAGATAAAACCCTAAGGGTTTTACAGGTTTTTCTCGTAGTCAGAGCCGGGCAGGCTCTGCGAAACACCCGTGAAATAATGCCGCAGGCATTCCGGCTTCGCCGGATTTCACTGTGTAAATTCTTCTCCGCAGCAGTGCCCGCCTTCGGATACTACGGTGGGCAAGCAGGTTCTCCTACCACGGGCATCCATTCGGGAAAACCCTGGCAGGTATCTCCCTGTCACACTGTCACCAAGTCACACTGTCTCTCTTTCACCCCACGCTCCATGCTACTTGCTCTTATTACCCCAGGCTACCAACTTCCTTCTCTACTTCCCCGAGAATTTCACACGATTTAACCAACTCTTTCATCCGTGTATGATCAGGATATAATGGCCGGTCTTTATCGAGGAATTCAACATATTTACGAATTACTTCTTTTGCTTTTGTCGTTCCCTTTCCGAATTTATATTCTCTAAAATCAAGGGCTTGCGCGGCAGCCATAAATTCAATGCCCAACACTCCATAAGCATTATCCAGGATCTGGAAGTTTTTAATTGCAGTATTCATTCCCATGGAAACAAAATCTTCCTGATCGGCAGCAGCCGGAATGGATTGAACGGAAGCAGGTGCAGACAGAATTCGCTGTTCAACAATCTGCATATCGGCTGTATACTGGCTCAACATCAGACCCGAGAACATACCGGCTCCTTTTGTCAGGAAAGCAGGTAATCCCACACTTAAAGCAGGATTATTCAGCCGGTTCATTCTTCTCTCCGACATTACGCTAATCATGGTAATGGCAACGCCTGCCATATCCATTGGCAGGGAAACCGGTGAGCCCTGAAAATTGGCTCCCGTAAGTTGAATGTTTTCTTCCGGGAAAAAAACAGGGTTATCCCCCACTCCATTTAATTCAATTTCCACCTGTGTCTGAGCAAATGCCAAGGCATCATGGGCAGCGCCTATGACCTGGGGAGCCGACCGCATGGAATAGGCATCCTGAACTTTGCATTTGATCTTTCCTTCTATCAAATCTCCCTTACGGATAAGTTTTTGAATTGCTTTTGCACTCCTGACCGCACCCGGGAACCCACGTGCTTCATGCAATTTAGGTGTATAGGGTTTCATATTGGCTTTTAAAGCTTCAAGGGACATAGCAGCGGCAATTTCTGCCTGTTTCAGCCAGTTGTTAGCGTCATAGAGAAACAAGGCACTCATTGCTGTTAGCAGATTCGATCCGTTTATGGCAGCAAGTCCATCACGAGCCTGCAAACCAGGCACCGGAATACCTGCCCTTTCCATGGCTTTCTTTCCATCCAGTAGTTCTCCCTGATAATATGCTTCCCCTTCACCCATCAATAACAACGCTATCTGAGCCATAGGAGCCAGATCTCCTGATGCGCCCACAGATCCTTTCTGGCAGACATACGGAGTAACACCTTTGTTCAACATCTCTACGAAAGTTTGAGTTATCTCAGGCCGGCAACCGGAATTTCCATGAGCATGGACATTTATCCTGCCCAGCATGGCACCTCTGACATACTCAACCGGAGCCGGGTCTCCAATTCCGGCTGCATGATTATAGATCAGGTATTTCTGAAAATCCTTAATTTGATCACCCGTTAAAACAACCTCTGAAAATTCTCCTATGCCGGTATTGACGCCATACATAATCTCATTAGCGTCGATTTTTTTCTCCAGCATAGCCCTGCATGCTTTTATTTTTTCAATAGCATCCGTATGTAATTCAACTTTCTGATTGTTCCCGGCAACATTTACTACATCTTTAATGGTCAGATCAGACCCTGTAATTATTAATGTCATAACAAAATCTTTTCTATTAATTCTTCTAGACTGATTTTTTCCTGATGTTCTGTTTTCATATTCTTGAGGGTGATCACATTATCATTTATCTCATTTTTACCAACCAAAGCAACAAAGGGGATATTGTTATTGTTGGCGTAGTTCATTTGCTTTTTTATTTTAACCTGATCAGGATAAATTTCAGCGTTAATTCCCGACTTTCTGACCTTTTCCAATAATTTTAAACAATATTTTTCTTCAGCAGGGCCAAAATTTGTAAATAATAATGTAGTGGTTGAAGCAGCTTCTTCAGGAAATGTATTTATTTGATCTAAAACATCATATATTCTGTCGGCACCAAAAGAAATACCAACACCCGATACATTTTTTAATCCGAAAATACCTGTCAGATCGTCGTATCTTCCTCCGCCGGCAATACTGCCAATATCTATATCTTTCGAGAGCACTTCTATAATAGCTCCGGTGTAATAGTCTAAACCCCTCGCTAATAACAGATCCTGCTCCACATCAGCACCAATTGATAAATCATTCAAATAATTGAAAATTTCCTTTAATTCCCTGATTCCGGTTAAGCCCGTTTCAGAATATGTTTTCTTTTCGGAAAATTTTTTTTCAAGATCTTTTACTTCAAGTTCATTCCCATCTGAGGTCAACTTTTTTTCAAAAAATTTAACTGCATCAGCAGAAATTGTTGATCTTTTCATTTCTTCAATCACACCTTCGTGTCCGATTTTTTCCAGCTTGTCAATAATGTTGGTT
>JAUWBB010000342.1 GCA_030605195.1 Bacteroidota bacterium | reverse complement strand
GGAGGTTCTCATTCAAATGCATTGGGAACAAAATCAGAAACATACAATACCCTGAAAAGACTTAATGTGCCAAATGCACGACAACTTGTGGAACAACTTCCTGCTTACTGGGGACCACAAAGATATACATCCGGCCCGGTTTATATCGGTGCAATTGTTGTTTTTTTATTCTTTTTCGGAGCATTTCTGGTTAAGGGTAAACTAAAGTGGTGGCTGGTCACGGCAGTCATTTTTTCAATATTACTTGCCTGGGGTAAACATCTTATGTTCCTGTCCGGGTTCTTTATCGATCATTTCCCGGGCTATGATAAGTTCAGGACAGTATCCATGATCCTGGTCATTGCTGAATTTGCAATGCCACTTCTGGCAATCCTTGCAATCAAACAACTTGTTGAAAACGAAATTCCGAAAGTTGAATTTAACAAAGCACTTAAATATTCCCTGATTATCGTGGGTGGACTGGCATTGGTTTTTTCTATTATGCCTGGTCTTTTTCTGAATTTCAAATCGCCCGGTGATCAGAATTTAATTAACTCGGGATGGCCAAATGAACTGCTCAATTCTATCAGAGCCGACAGAAAACATATTTTACAAACCGATGCTTTCAGATCCCTTCTTTTTATTTTATTTACTGCCGTCATTTTACTTGTTTTCCGGTTTAAAAAAATATCAACCAAGATTTTCTATATTGGCCTTGGTCTTCTGGTGCTTCTTGATTTATGGACCGTAAACAGAAGATACCTCAACAACGATAATTTTGTAACCAAAAGGGAAGCAAGGGAACCCTACACTGCCACAAAGGCTGACCTCGATATTTTAAAAGATAAGGAATTGAATTACAGGGTTCTCGATCTAACCGAAAGCACTTTCAATAGTACAAGAACTTCCTATTTCCACAAATCCATTGGAGGATATCATGGAGCAAAAATGAAACGATACCAGGAAATCATCGAATTCTATATTGGTGGCAGTATCCAAAATATTTTCAATACGTTACGGAATAATCCGGGCCCTGAAACAATAAACAAAACCCTTTCAAATCAACAGGTTTTGAATATGCTAAATACCAAATACATTATCTATAGTGGAAATGCGCCACCTTTAAATAACTCATACGCTTTGGGTAGTTGTTGGTTTGTGAAGAATTACAGAATTGTCGAAAATGCAGATGAAGAGATTCTGGCCCTTGGTAAATTCAACCCCTCTGAAGAAGCTATTATTGATCAACGTTTTAAAGAATATTTACACGATTATTCTATACATGAGGATTCAACTGCTATTATACAATTGCTGGAATATCAGCCTGACAAGTTACTTTACCATAGTAGTTGCAATACCGGCCAACTCGCTATATTTTCTGAAATTTACTATGATAAAGGCTGGAATGTTTGGATTGATGGAAAATCCGCAAATTATTTCAGGGTAAATTATGTTCTTAGAGGAATGATCATTCCACGAGGTTCACATGAAATTGAGTTCAAATTCGAACCGAAGTCATATTTCATTAGCAGAAAAATTGCATTACCAAGTTCATCCATATTACTTCTCCTGATAATAGGAATATTTATTGTAGAGATAAAGCGCTGGATAGCTTCTTAATACCTATCAATCCATCTGTATCTTCTCGCATTATCACCTAATTTAAGGGCTATCATTACCTCATGTGAACCGAAACTGTGTTTTCTTATACTGGTTAAAGTGTAATCAAAAGCATATCCAAAATAGAGTTGTTTGACCCTGACTCCTGCCAATGCAATTAATGTTCCGCTGGTACGAAAAGACAACCCTGCCCAATAACTGTTCTTATAATAGATTTTACAATTAATATCCGCCTGTAATAGCAATTGCTCATTGGTCTTAATCAATACTGAAGGTTCTAACTGATAGTTAATATTCAAATCAAACCGGTATGCACCCATCAGGTAATAATGTCGTAACATCCTGTAATCACCAAAACTTTGATTGCCAAATTTAAGAGCAGATTGAAATAGCTGAGCCACTGAAAAACCTGCACTATATTTTTTATGCAACAAGTACATGCCAAAATTGGCATCCGGCATATAGATCACTTTTCTTAAACCGCCTGATAATAATGGTTCCCGCGGATCAAAAAAAGTCAATTCTGCATCATTTACTCTGACCTGAAACACCAAACCGGAAAGTCCGAAAGAAAGTTGTGTTTCATCAAGCCAAATATGATATGCATACGTCAACTGAATTCCTGTCCGGGTTACAAGCCCGTTCCTATCATTTAAAATATATCCCCCAACGCCAACTCTACCCTTTGTACTGGGTTTATAAACTCTTCTTTTACCAGGAGTACCTTTAAGAATAAAACTTCTTTTTAGTATTCTTGTTTGAATGCTAAAAGCATGTGTTCGCGGGGCATTTTCAAATCCAACCCATTGCTCCCTTGTCGTAAGGTTAAATGTCGTGAACCCGTCACTTCCTGCCACTGCAGGATTCAGTAAAAACCTATTCATCATATACTGACTGTATAATGGTAACTGCTGAGCCTTTACCAGACCAGATCCAAAATACAGGGTTAATATGATTATCCTTACTGCCTTCATTTAACTGAAAAAACTATCCTGTTTTCAAAAAGTCTTTTTTCCATCCAAACGCTCTGATTGGTTACAACTGAAAACTATCTAAATATATTATTTCATAATATTTCTACAAAATCCCGGATCATTTGACAATAGTAACATTCCCGACAATTGCCTTGGTGCCTTCGTTCAAATTAATCACATAATGATATGAATCCACAGGTAACATCCTATCTTTAAACGTACCATCCCATGGATTGGTATAACCTTTATCCGACCTGAACACTAATTCCCCCCAACGGTTAAAGATTTCTATCACTACATTGGGATAAAGTTCTATTAATTCGATTCTCCATGTGTCATTGATGTTATCTCCATTGGGAGAAAAACCGGTTGGAATCCACAAGCAAACGGATTGTTTGTTTCCAACGATAAATGTATCCCTTAATTCACACATATTATCATCAGTGATTAACACAGTATAAACATCAGCTTTCAAATCAGTATTATATTCTGTTGTTGCATTATTTGACCATTGGTACGTGTAACCGCTAATAACAGCTCCACCGGTAACATAAAGGGTTATCTCTCCATTTGGCAGATCCGGACAATACGCATCTGTAACTATTGCAGAATCAGATAACGGTTCAGGTTGAGTTATTGATATGGAGGAATCAATTGAACAATTGTTTTGATCTATTACCATTACAGGATAATTTCCTGCTTCAAGCATTGAAAGTGAAGCGGTTACTTCCCCTGTTGTCCAACTGTAAACATATCCCGGTGTGCCGCCAATAATCTCCAGATCGATCGTTGCGTTATTATCTCCATTACAGTTAAGGTTGTATCCTCCCACTAACGAACCGGATGTACGGACTACCATAATTAATGAATCAGGCTCAGTTAATTCTATCGTAGTATCAAACATACAGTTTATTGAATCAACAACATGTAGATTGTATATGCCAGCTCCCAAATTTACAATTACACTGTCAGAAGAAATAAATCCGCCATCGCTGGTCCACGAATAACTATAAGCAGGTTTACCACTTATAACAGATGTGTG
>JAUWBB010000144.1 GCA_030605195.1 Bacteroidota bacterium | reverse complement strand
AAGAATAACTTCTAAATTTAGACCTCTTAATTTTATTTCAGAATGATTTGTAATAAACAGATATTCAGAAAGATAAATAAAATTATACATTCTAAATGACTAAAAACTTAAAATTGTTATCATTATGAAAAAATGGATTTTACTTTTCGTTTTCCTCGCCGGCGGATTGCTGGTTAAAGGACAGGAAACCGACACGCCCAAACCGGTAGCTCCTTATAGCCAATCGGTTATGACTAATTCCGGTATACTTTTTATTTCCGGGCAAATACCAATAAACCCAGAAACAAAAGAGCTGGTTAAAGGTGACATCAAAGCAGCCACTAAACAGGTTATGGAAAATATTGGAGCCATATTAAAGAAAAATAGTATGGATTATTCCAATATTGTAAAATGCACTGTTTTTCTTACCGATATTAAGGATTATAGTGCTGTAAATGAAGTTTATGGCAGCTTTTTTAAGGGTAAATATCCTGCCAGGGAAGCCATCCAGGTAGTGCACTTACCACTGGGCGCCATCATCGAAATTTCTGCTATTGCCTCAAAGTAGCTGCGGGAAAAAGGATTATGACATCTTATCTTTAACAATTGATTTTACTGCATTGACAAAGGTGTCCAGATTCCTGGTTGTAGTATATAGATTTGGTGTTACCCTTATTCCGTCTATGTTTTCCCATTTAATGGTAATGGTGTAAATTTTGTATTTTTTAAACAAGTCTTTTTGAATATCGGCTGGGTCGATTCCTTCGATAGCAAAATTTCCAAGACCGCAAGCATATTCAGGTTTAAAGGAAGTGAAAAATTTTGCCCCGGGAATTTCATTTATTCGTTCCATCCAGTAGTTTTTCAGATATCTTAATCGTTCTTCTTTTCTTTTCGAACCAATCATATAGTGGAAATCAATTGCTTTTCCTATAGCCAGCTCGGCAGGAAACGAGCGTGTACCCATGGCTTCGAATTTCCTTATATTATCGGATTTTGGATCAGATGGTGCAGTATGAGGCCATACTTTTGTTATTTTCTCTTTCTTAACATAAAGAACACCGGTTCCAAAAGGTGCATATAACCATTTGTGCAAACTGGTGCCAAAATAATCGCATTCCGTATCCGGGATATTAAAGTCAATATGTGCAAATGTATGAGCACTGTCAAGCAATACTTCAATACCTCTTTTATGGGCTTCACGGGCAAGCTTTTTTGCCGGCAATATCTGGCCTGTCCAGTTAATCATGTGCATGATCTCAATGATCTTTGTTTTGGAGGTAAATGCATCGACATACAATTTTACAATCTGGTCATCATCCTCAATGGGTTGGGGAAGATTAATCCATTTTAAAACTATCCCATCCCTTTTTTCCCTTTGCTTCCAGGCATTGATCATATTGGGATAATCTTGTTTGGTGAGCACTACTTCATCTCCCTTTTTGAGGTCCAACCCAAAAATAATCGTTTCCAGCGCCTCGGTTGTGTTTCTTTGAATGGCAATTTCTTCAGGTGAACATCCTGCCAGGTCAGCCAGTGATTTTCGAACTATTTCTCTGCCTTCTCCAACCACTTGCCACATATAGTAGGCAGGGCCTTCATTGCTGATCCTGTTATAGGTTTCGAAAGCATCCTGAACAACTTTGGGCTGAGGACAGACACCACCATTATTTAAATTCATGATATTTGGCGAAGCGGTAAATGATTGTTGTACCCAGTACCAAAAATCTTCATCCCTGGCAGCCGTACCAGGCGGTAAAAAGGAAACTCTGCTAAGGGCTTGTTTCAGTTCTCTTCCGTAAGAACTTTTAAAAATCGAGCTGAAAGCTAAGGTTCCTGCTGCGGCTAAAGAGCTTGTTAAAAATTTTCTTCGATTTGTTTTCATGCTAAGAAATTTAGTTAGATTGTATAAAGTTATTAAATATCTATTGCAAGAGCAAATGCTTTTTTATATACAGTTAAGTTTCTAAATCCAGTTGCCATCGTGTTATAATTGTTTGATCGTTATTTACTTCTTTGTAGACTGCCGACTGTGGACTAATTATTTATGAAACCTGAAAATCAAGTTTTTTTTTATTCACCATGTGAAACAGTGGCAAAGCCCTGCCCGAATAAGTCAGGCGGGCACTGCTGCAAAGCAGCATTTCACAGGGTTCACCCTGTAAAACCCTGCGCAGCAGGAGCAACGAAGTTACTGTTTAAAAGGGTAAATTTGTGAAACTATGTCTTTTTACTGCATATTGTTATATGAAATAAATATCTTTATGGATTCTTTCAGACGGATTTTTTTACCCAAATGGATAACATCAGGAATTTTTGCATCATTGCTCATATTGATCACGGAAAAAGCACTTTAGCCGACCGTTTACTGGAAAAAACCAACACTCTTTCTGAGCATGAGTTACAAGACCAGGTATTGGATAATATGGAATTGGAAAGGGAAAGGGGGATTACCATAAAGAGCCATGCCATTCAGATGGAATATCTTTTTGAGGGACGGAAATATTTTTTAAATCTGATTGATACTCCGGGCCATGTTGATTTTTCATACGAAGTTTCCCGTTCAATTGCTGCCTGCGAAGGAGCACTTCTGATTATTGATGCCAGCCAGGGAATACAGGCACAAACTATCTCGAATCTTTATCTGGCTTTAGAGAACGATCTTGAGATTATTCCGGTTTTGAACAAAATGGATTTGGAAGCTGCACAACCGGAAGAGGTAAAGGATCAGATTGAGGATCTGGTCGGATGCGCCAGGGAAGATATTATTGAAGCAAGTGGCAAAACAGGTATGGGTATTGAAAGGATACTGAAGGATATTATCGAAAAAGTGCCACCACATGAAGGAGATAAAATGGCTCCGCTTGAGGCATTGATCTTTGATTCAGTTTATAATTCATACCGTGGAATTCATGCTTATTTCAAAATCCTTAATGGGGTGATCCGCAAGGGAGATTATGTGAAATTTGTGGCAACCGGTAAAAAATATCACGCCGATGAAATCGGTATCTTGAAATTAAAATTGGAACCGCGTGAAGAGTTAGGAACAGGTGATGTCGGTTATATTATTTCAGGTATAAAAACCTCAAAAGAAGTAAAGGTAGGCGATACCATAACTCATGTGGAAAACCCATGTGCCGAGGCAATTGCAGGATTTAAAGATGTAAAACCCATGGTTTTCGCGGGTATCTATCCTGTTGATGCGGATGATTTTGAAGAATTGCGGAATTCGATGGAGAAATTACAGTTAAATGATGCCTCTCTTTCATATGAACCCGAATCCTCTGCAGCATTGGGTTTTGGATTCAGGTGTGGTTTCCTGGGCCTTCTCCATATGGAAATTATTCAGGAACGCCTCGACAGGGAATTTAATATGAATGTAATAACCACCGTTCCCAATGTTTCATATAAAGTGTATACCCAAAAAGCTGAAGTACTCGAAATTCATAATCCGTCAGGTTTACCGGCGCCTAATTATATAAACCGTATTGAAGAACCATACATAACCGCCCAGATCATATCTAAATCGGAGTTTATAGGCCCGATTATGAATCTTTGCATCGACAAGCGTGGCGTATTGAAAAACCAGGTATATCTTACAAGCGATCGTGTTGAAGTAACTTTCGAAATGCCTTTGGCAGAAATAGTCTTTGATTTTTATGATAAGCTTAAAAGTATCTCAAAAGGATATGCTTCTTTTGATTATTATCAATCAAGTTACCAGACAGCGTCCCTGGTTCGTCTGGATATTTTGTTAAACCATGAAATGGTCGATGCATTATCCACTTTGATTCATAAAGATAATGCCTATGGTTTTGGGCGCAGGATATGTAAGAAATTGAAAGATCTTATTCAGCGTCAACAGTTTGATATTGCAATTCAGGCAGCAATCGGGGCAAAGATCATTGCCCGGGAAACGGTGAAAGCTCTACGGAAGGATGTTACAGCAAAGTGTTATGGTGGGGATATAACCCGGAAAAGAAAATTATTGGAAAAACAAAAGAAAGGTAAAAAAAGAATGCGCCAGGTAGGCAATGTGGAAGTACCACAACAGGCTTTCCTGGCTGTTCTAAAGCTCGATTAAGTGAAAGGACTATAACAAATAACAATTAACCAGAATTTTTAAAAGAGACACTTAAAAACTGATTGATTACACTTTATATTTCCCAACGAAAGAAGGTACGGTTATTTAAGACCGATTACTTTGATAAGAAAGGAAAGCTTACCGGCGATTAACAGATCAACTTATATCCCTTTCCATGAATATTGATTATTTCGATCGATGGTTCGTCTTTCAGGTATTTACGCAATTTGGTAATATATACGTCCATACTTCTGGCGTTAAAATAATTATCGTCGATCCAGATTGTACGTAGGGCAAAGTTTCTTTCCAGCACCTTGTTTTTATTATTACAAAGAAGTTTCAGAAGCTCAGATTCTTTGGTAGTTAATTTCTGTACTTTTTTACCATATGTAAGCAATTGCTTTCTTGCATCAAAATTATAATTGCCTAACTGGAATACATCAAGGGAACCACAATCCTGCCCGGGCTTTGTCCGTCTGAGAATTGCTTCGATCCTGTATAACAATTCCTCCATGCTGAAAGGTTTGGTTATATAATCATCTGCACCAATTGTGAAACCTTCCAGAACATCCTCCTTGTGTGATTTAGCCGTTAGAAATATGATAGGAATATCGCTGTTTATTAACCTGATTTCTTTGGCAACGGTAAATCCGTCTTTCCCGGGCATCATTATATCCAGAATGCACAGATCAAAGTGTTCTTTGATAAAGCCTTTAAAGGCTTTGTTTCCATCAGGATATAATTCAGTTTCATAACCTTTGATGTTAAGATACTCTTTTAGTAATGAACCCAGATTTTCATCATCTTCAGCTAACAGGATCCTGGTCTTAATCATGGTTGTTTGTGCCTTTAAAGGGTATAAAAATCCCGAAGGTTGTGCCTTTATTTAACTGACTGTTAACAGAAATAGTACCTCCATGTTCCTCTACTATTTTTTTTACATAACTTAAGCCAAGCCCAAATCCTTTAACATTGTGGATATTTCCTGTAGGTACCCGGTAAAATTTATCGAATATTCTTTTTTGATCTTCACTTTTAATACCAATACCATTATCGGTTACCGAGATAAGCAAACCTCTCTTTCCGGTTTCAGTTGAAATGGTTATTTCAGGTTTCTCTCTGCAAAATTTTATTGCATTATCGACTAAGTTAGAAATAATATTGGTAAAATGTATTTCATCGGCATCAATAAAGGATGGATCGGCGTTTAATTCCAAATGAACTGTGCCATTTTTATTTTTGATATGTATATCAAAATTTGCAATAACGGTTGTTATAATTTTATGTATATCGATCTCCTTGATTTTTAATTTGATTTTTCCTTTATCAAAAATTGCCATTTGAAGAACCTTCTCCACCTGGTAACCCAGTCGTTTGCTCTCGTCGTCAATGACTTTTGTAATATGATCAAGGTTTTTATCCTTTGTGTCAATACTCTTGTCTTTCAGCATTTGAGATGCAAGTGAGATCGTAGAAATTGGCGTTTTCAGTTCGTGAGTCATATTATTGACAAAATCGGTTTTCATTTCTGATAATCTCTTTTGCCTGAAGATGATATAAAGAGTAGTGAGAAAGATAAGAATGATGAAAAGGATGAGGAAAGCGGAGGATAAACCAATGAATCCAAGGGACTTTATAAAGTAATTTTTCTCTTTTGGGAAATAGAGGGTAATGTAATCTTTATTGGAGGTTAGATCATTCGGGAATAGCGGTCGTTGATATACAACAGAATTAGTAAATGTTTTAAATCCACCGGTTTTAAATACGATTTCATTATTTGGTCTTTTTACAGCAAATTCGTAATTAAGATAAAGCCCATTTTCATTTAATTCTTTGCTGATCAATTTGTTTAATAAATTTTGATTTATTCTTTTCTCAATTAAAGGATTTATTTTAATCAGTTTATCAACAATGCTTTCAATAAATAATGATTTATTGGTCAGGTATCTGGAATACCTGGTTTTAAGTTCCTTTTTAGTGATTACTCTTGTTGAGTAAACTTCCCGTTTTGCAATTCCAGGCGCCGGACTAACAATTGTAAAACCAAACGAATCCATTATTTCAACTGATCTGTCCGGCAGATAAATATAGTTTTGTTGCGTTTCATAGAATATGGCATCAGCCTCAATTTTTATTTCACCATAAAGACTATCACGTCCTTTAGAGTATGCACCAATAATACGCTTATGGACAGAATCGGATATTTGTGAATTATCAACTTCTCTGATGATCTGATAAATCGTTTCCTGTTTTTCAAGCTCGTTAATAACCGATGTAAGAGCCAGGTTGACCTGTTGACGGAAATGTTGTTCCTTGAGGTTTAAGGAATTCCTGATCCAATAGCTTTGAACAACGATCAGGCTTAATAAGCCAATCGTCATCACGCCGGTTAATATCCATATGACTTTTCTGCTCATATCAGTACAAAGATAAGTTTACGGCTCTTTCCGTATTAAATTTTTAACAAACTTTAACAATCATTAAGTTTAGTTAACTAAAGTTGAATGTACTTTTGTTCGTAGAAATTTCAACTGAATCATTTAAATAAAAGCCTGCAATCATGAAAACAGAAAAATGTAAAATGGCATTTCTTTTTACTGCACTCTTTTTAATAATAAACGTACTCTCCTTTGCCCAGGAAGAGGACATAAAAAATGTTCGCCTAAAGGTTGTTAAAAATAATGAGACGACTCTGGATACTTCTTTTGTTATGGATACGGACAAAGAAGCGCTACATAAGAAAATAAATGAGTTAACCGGTATAGAGATGAAGTTGTTTACCGGTTTTGACCTGAAACATGGCAAACATGGATACAAATATATGGCTTTTTTTGATGAAGATAAGGAGTGTGAAGATATGGATTCCCTGATGGCTAAAAAAGAAAAACTAGCAGCTATCCATAAGGAGATGTTAGATGAAATAGAAATAATTGAAAGAGACGAAGATGATTTTGTATGGATTGGGAAAGATGCAGGACTTATTATGGTTATTGATGATGATGATACGGTAAAAATAACGAAACATAAGAAAATCGTTAAACCGGGAGAAGAGTCCAAGGTTAAGATAATAAAAAAAGGAGATCATGAATTCATTATTATAGATGAAGAAGGCGAAAAATGGATTGAAAAAGATAAAGGCGGAGATTATTTTATTAAAAAGATAAAATCAGGTGAAGAAGGAGAGTATGTGATCATGAAGAAAAAAGGAGGAAAGGTTTTTATTTTTTCAGATGATGAAGCCCCCCATCATGAAAAAGTGCATGTAACAAAAGGGGATAAAAAGAGAACTTATATTATTATAAAAGAGCATAAAAGCGGAGATGGAAAACATACCATTGTAAAGGAGGAGGATATTGAGGTTATTAACGACGGGGAGATGATAAAAATTATTGTTGAGAAAGATGAAGATGGCACAATTATTGAGAAGAAAATAAATATAATGAAAGTTA
>JAUWBB010000022.1 GCA_030605195.1 Bacteroidota bacterium | reverse complement strand
ATCATTTTCCGCAGGATTTTATCCTCTTCTTCTGGTAAAACAAAATCATCAATTTGCCTGTGTTTTCGTAATTTGCTGAAATATATATTATCATCCAGCATAAACTTAAGGGAATACCGGTTATCATTTTCAATCCAAATACCAATCGAATCCATCAGTTCATTCTTAAGCCAAAAACGGGTGAAATCACTTTCTCGTCGCTTTAACCAAACATTCGTTGAATCATTAGCCAGGTTTTTTAGCCAAATTTGAGCCGAATCATTTTCAATATGGCCAATTAACAAATCAACAGCATACCGGATCGAATCACTTGTTACAATACTAAAAAGGTCCCTGACCGGTAACACGATTGAATCTCCAACTGCCAAACGGATCGTGTCATTAATGGTAAGCCGGGTTGAATCAGCAAAAATTATCTGAATGGAGTCTGTTTCCGGTACACTTAGCCCTAAAGAAGGAATTGAGTCGGGCTGAAAAACACCTGATGTATCCACTTCGGGCAGGAGGGTAGTGTCTTGTGGAGATATAGCTAATGTGTCCCGATAAGCGACCTGAATGGTATCCGGTATTAAAAAAATGTTATCAAATGGAAGAATCTCAGGCAGTATTTCCTCCGGCACAAAAGTCGTATCCTTTTTCTCCTTTGTTGGTACCGGCGGTACTTGCCATGTTGAATAAGGATACTTTTTAAAATAATAAATTACCGAATCAATCGGGTCAATCTCAACATATGCTATTAAATTCCCGATGGCATTACGTAAAGGATCATCTTTGGCCTCCCAAAGACTATCATTTTCATATAAATCCTTCAGATAATTCAGGGCGAATTGGATTGAATCAATCTCATATGTTTCGATGGTATCGATCTCCGGTATATTCAATGAATCAGGACTTATACTGACTTCAATTGAATCCATACGCTGAACCTTTACAGTATCCTCCTGTGCAAAAAGATTTAAAAAACCAGTCTGCAAAAGCAAGAATATTACAACCTTTTTCATAATAAAAGTTATAAAATAATTATATTTTAACGCTATATCAGTTATATTTGTTTCTAGAACAAATTGAATGAAAATACTATTCAGATATTCCTTTATTGTAAAATTTCTCTATTTGAATATCAAAAATAGAGACACCTACCACTTTTTCAAATAATTTTGTAATTAAAACATCGTTTTTCCCGGATTATTTTTTCGAATCTTTCCGGACATGAAATATCCTCGATTCTTAATCTTCTCATTTATAAGAATTTGCTGGCTTTACTTCGATTCAGGATCGAAGATTTTATTTGTAACTAAAAAAAGATAATCGTAATACCATGAATTTACCATTTGCTGAACCATACAAAATTAAAATGGTCGAAACCATTAAACGAAGTACAAGGGAGGACAGGGAAAAATGGATAAAAGAAGCAAAATTCAACCTATTCAACCTTAAAAGCGAGCAGGTATTTATTGACTTGCTGACCGATTCCGGTTCCGGAGCCATGAGTGATAAACAGTGGTCGGCTCTTATGCAGGGTGACGAAAGTTATGCAGGTTCTTCATCATATTACGCTCTGAAAAAAACCATAAAGGAAATTACAGGGTTTGACTACTTTTTGCCAACACACCAGGGTCGTGCTGCAGAAAACGTATTATTTTCTACGCTGATCACCGGGGATGACATCGTTCCGGGAAATACTCATTTTGACACTACCAAAGGGCATATTGAATACCGTAAAGCCACAGCAGTCGATTGCACCATAAACGAAGCTTTTGATACCAGCATTTATCACCCTTTTAAAGGAAATCTTGATCCGGAAAAGCTTGAAAAGGTTCTTAAAGATAATCCGGCCAGTAAAATTCCGCTGATCATAGTTACCATTACATGCAACAGCTCAGGGGGACAACCGGTAAGTATGGAAAATTTACAGAATGTTCATCAGCTGGCAAAAAAATATGGCATAAAAGTATTTTACGATTCCGCCAGATTTGCCGAAAACGCATATTTTATTAAAACCCGCGAAAAGCAGTACGAAAGAAAAACTATAAGAGAAATAGCAAGGGAAATGTTTAGCTATGCTGACGGCATGACCATGAGCAGTAAAAAAGATGCCATAGTGAATATTGGAGGATTTATCGGCTTGAGAGACGTGGAATTATTCAGGAAAGCCTCTACATTTAATATAATGTTTGAAGGATTTATTACCTATGGAGGAATGTCTGGAAGAGATATGAATGCCCTTGCTCAGGGATTGAAAGAAGGAACTGATTTTGAATACCTCGAATCAAGAATTAAGCAGGTAGCTTATCTGGGTCAAAGGCTAAAAAAATTCAACATCCCTGTACAGGAGCCATTTGGAGGACACGCCATTTTTGTTGATGCAAAACGTTTTATGCCGCATATACCAAAGGAGGAATTCCCGGCTCAGACCTTAGCCATCGAACTGTACATTGCAGCAGGTATACGGACAGTTGAAATCGGAGCTATCATGGCTGATCGTGATCCTGTTACACGACATAACCGTTATCCCGGCCTTGAGTTGGTACGGCTTGCCATTCCCAGAAGAGTCTATACCAATAACCATATGGATGTGGTAGCTGTTGCACTGAAAAATGTATTCGATAAACGTGAAAATATTAAAAGAGGCGTGAAAATAACCAAAGAAGCTCCTATATTGAGGCATTTCACTGTTGAGTTGGAAAGGCTTTGAAGAATTTAAGATTTTGGATTTTAGATTTATGATCTATTAATAGAGGCTAAGGGGGAAGTAGCAGTACTGGAAAAGATAAAAGAAGGCTACGGCTGAGGTGACTGTGAGAGATGATACTGGTTGCTGGATGCTTGATTATAATTGGACTGAAAACCAAAAACTATAAACCGTTTAGGATGAAAGATCTTACCACCGGTAAAGAGAGTAGAGTTATTTTTCAGTTTGCATTACCCATGTTACTGGGCAATGTATTCCAGCAATTTTATAATATTGTCGATAGTATCATCGTCGGGAATTTTATTGGAAAGGAAGCACTGGCTGCCGTAGGCGCTTCTTTCCCAATTATATTTACCCTGATCTCATTGATTATAGGAATAGCATCCGGAACAACCATTGTAATAGCACAATACTTTGGTGCTAAAGATATTATAAGTGTAAAAAAAGCCATTAACACCTTATATGTTTTTCTTTTTTTTGCTGCTATTTTCACAACAATCGTTGGAATATTAATAAGCGAACACCTTTTCAGGCTCTTACAACTCCCTGCAGAAATCCTGCCGCAGGCAAAATCATACCTGAATGTTTTTCTTCTGGGTACCCTGGCTTTTTTCGGATATAGTGGTACAAGTGCAATTCTCAGGGGCTTGGGGGATTCTAAAACCCCTCTCTATTTTTTAATTATATCAACAATATTCAATATTGGCTTTGACCTGTTATTTGTATTGGTGTTTAAATGGGGGATCGTTGGTGTAGCCGTTGCAACAATTATTTCACAGGGCGGTGCTTTTGTGACAGCCATTCTCTATTTAAACCGATACCATAAGATTATTCAATTTTCGTTCAGGGAATTAAAATTCGATAAGGAAATTTTCCGGCAGAGTTTCAGGATTGGACTGCCAACCGGATTTCAACATACATTTGTAGCGCTCGGTATGATGGCATTGATCGGTATTGTGAATACTTATGGAACGGATGTAATTGCAGCTTATTCCGTTGCAGGCAGGATTGATTCCATAGCCGCTTTACCGGCAATGAATTTCTCGGCGGCGCTGGCAACTTTTGTGGGACAAAATCTTGGCGCTAACAAACCTGGCCGGGTGAGAAACGGATTTAAAGCAACCTTGCTAATGTCATCTTCTGTTTCGGTAGCAGTCACCATAATGGTAATCCTTTTTGGCAACTTTCTTATGAGTCTTTTTTCCCCCGACCCTGAAGTGATCCGGATCGGAAGAGAATATCTTGTTATTGTAAGTGCATTTTATCTTGTCTTATCCGCACTATTTACAACTCATGGAGTATTAAGGGGAGCCGGTGATACACTCATCCCAATGTTTATAACCCTGGTCTCACTTTGGCTTGTCCGAATACCCCTTTCCTGGTATTTATCCCAAAGAATGGGAGAAACCGGTATCTGGTGGGCTATTCCGATCGGATGGTTCTTAGGAATGTTTGTATCCTAGATTTATTACCTTACAGGGAAATGGAAAACAAAGGTTGTTTTAAATTATACAAGATAAAAGATAAAAGGCAAAAGATAAAAGTCTCTCACCCGCAAGCGAGAATAAAATAGAATCAACTAAATCGAAACTTGTTATACACAGTAAGTTAAATGTATAGTTAGATAATAGTAAAAAGGAGGCTAATGTGAAAGTCGCACTGGCAAATCTCAGAACCGAGCACCCGGAACCCAACTTCCAGCAACATATAACTTTACATGATGTCAGGTGTTTCCACCTGACACTGAATACTGGAGTAATTAAAATCTTGCCATATCATTAACTGTCGGATGGAAACATCCGACAGCATCGTAATACTTAAATATATCGAACTCACGTTACATTATGTTTTTTTCGGACCAACATACTGCTTAGTTTCAATCCTAGAGTTGAACTTTTATGCTATTATCTTAACTTTGTTCGAGATAAAATCCGAACCCTATAACCTACTATCAATAAAATTTTGATCATGATCCAATCCATGACCGGTTTTGGTAAAACCATTCTCGATATAAAAAATAAAACTATTACCCTTGAAATAAGATCCTTAAACAGCAAACAACTGGATGTATCTGCCAGATTACCTGTTCTTTATAAAGAAAAAGAACTTGAATTACGAAATATCATCAGTCAAAGCCTTGAACGCGGGAAAATTGACATATCGATATTTATCGACACAATCGAAAAAGAAAAGACACCAAGCATTAATCAGGCAGTTGTAAAAAACTACTATGAGCAATTAAAGCAAATATCAGGTGAACTGTCCGTCGAAAACATTGATCATATCCTTCCTGTCATCATGCGGCTTCCTGACACGCTTAAGATTGAGAAACAGGAATTGGATGAAAAAGAATGGAAGCAAGTAAAAAAAGGTGTTAAGGAAGCTATTCATGAACTCATTTCATTCAGAAAACAAGAAGGGAAAGCTCTCCAAAAGGATATACACCATCATGTAATTCAAATCATTAAGTTACTTGATAACATAGAACCATATGAAAAAGAGAGGATCGCGAAAATTAAAACAAGAATAAACCATAATTTAAGTGAGTTTCTGGCTACTGAAAGCATTGATCAAAATCGTTTTGAACAGGAAATGATCTACTATCTTGAAAAAGTCGATATAACGGAAGAAAAAGTCCGGTTACGGAATCATTGCGATTATTTTTTACAAACCATAAAACTTAAAATACCGGCAGGGAAAAAATTAGGATTTATTGCACAGGAAATGGGGCGTGAGATCAACACCATCGGATCCAAAGCAAATGATTCCGATATTCAAAAGCTTGTAGTGCAAATGAAAGATGAGCTTGAAAAGATAAAAGAGCAGCTTTTGAATGTGTTATAAAGAGTGGAGCGCGGGGAGCTGAGAGATGACGAAGTGACTGAGAGATGGGGAGACTGAGTGATGGAGAAACTGAGAGACAGAGAGACGGGAAGATTGGGAGATTGGGAGAGACCTGCCAGGGGCCGTAGGACCTGGCAGAGTCTGGGAAGGGATGAAAGATGTTGAGGTTTAGGAATGGATTTCAGATGGCAAATGTCAAATGTATTATGTGGAGCATAAATGAGTTGATGTAGAGCCGAATTGTATTCGGCTGGGAATGGAACAGGGCACTAAGGGCAGAGAACCGGAAACAGTAGGAAGAAGCCATTCGATAGTCATTCAGTGGTCATTCAATTGTAATTAAGTTGTAATTAGGTGATAATTAAATAGTTATTAAATAGTAATTCCTTTTATCTTTGTCCTTTAATCTTTTGTCTTGATCGGTTATTAGGTAGTTATTAAGTGGTCATTAGCTCATCGCTTTGCTCTTGCGCTTGCCCCGTAAATATTTCTTACTGGGATCATTAAGTAGTTGTATGGCATTTATCCTTAACAAATGAATAAAAAAATTATTTTAGCGCTGAACCTTATTTTATTGATTTCATACTCATGTAAAAAACAGTCAACACCTGAGTTAAAAAAAGGAAAAGTTATTGTTGCCGGAAAATTTCTTGACATACCAAAAAAGATTAGTACAATAACGATAGCATTTGAAGATGCTGTAAGAAATTCTGTTAACCTAACTGAGATTATTGACACAAATATTGATGAGTTTAAATTTGAATTTGATTTATTTAATCCTCAAAACCTTACCTTAAAGTGTGGTAAATACTTAACACTGTACCTATCTCCTGGAGATAGTCTTTGGATTACTTTTGAGAAAGGTTTTTATAAATGTGATTTTTCGCAATTATTGAATTATATATCATTCAGAGGTGATCATGTAAAAACCACTGAGGAAATTATTAAATATCGTATTTATAAAAAAGAGGAATATTTCATCCCTAAATGTGAAGGGAAAACTACAGAACAATATCTCAAAGATCTCTCTTCATGGATTGATAAAGAAAAAATCACCTTACTTAGTTTTATTAAAGGAAACAATCCAGGACCGGAGTTTATTTCCTGGGCAAATTCTGATATTATCTACAGGAATGCCAATTACCTTATTGATTACAAATATTATCTACATATAAATAATAAAGAGCTTAAAGGAGAGCTTTTTAATATTTTATTATTCCCTGTAAATAATGATTCTGCAATAGTTTCATTTGTGTACGGATTACATCTTTGGCATTACGGACAAGAAAAATATATTCTTGGAAATCCTGCTGTAATGAAATCAATTGAAGAAGATGATTTTTATAGTGCGTATAAAACATGTTTAACAAACCTTATCAATAATGAAATAGCCGGTTTATCAAGAGATATTATGGCATATAAAATTCTCCTAGTTTGCTTTGAGAAATCATATGAAGCTTTTGCAACCCTATATCAAAATCGTTATGATTTCATATCAAACAAAACCTTAAATGAACAATTAGAATTGAAGAAAACGGTATACGAAAAGCTAAAAAAAGATGGAATTGCATACTTAAATACAAAATCTTTAAGTGAGGATCTAATTGTGGGAGACATTTTCCAAGAGTTATCAGAGAAATTTTTAGGCAAAACCCTTTATATTGACATTTGGGCAACATGGTGCGGGCCTTGTAAAACTGAAATTCCATATTCGATTGAACTTCAGGAACATTTTAAAGACCAAAACGTAGAATTCATTTATTTATGCTTAAATTCTGATATAACTTCATGGGAGCAAACAATTAAAAATTCAAATCTTGGAGGTCATCATTACTTTTTTGATAAAGCCCAATCTGAATTATTAAGGAGCAAGTTAAAATTCCAAGGTTATCCTACCTATTTATTGATAAATCGGAAAAGTGAAATCGTTGATAATAATGCCCCAAGACCATCAAGTAAAGAAATAAAAAATAAAATTGATGAATTATTAAACGCCACACAATTACTTAATAACAACGAAGCGAATGACGAAAAAGATAAAAGGTAAAAGTAAAACAACTTAATGACGCGATGAACAAAGTGACGAGCTAATGACAACCGAATGACGCGGAGGCGAACGTTTGGCGAAGCCAAACCTCACGAGAGGGACTTGGTGGTGGGTGTGTGGGAGCGAGTAACATTACCGGGGCAAATTTACCCCGTGAAACCCTGCGCAGCAGGAGCAACGAGGTTGCTGTTTCACATGGTGAACAATCGAATAACAGCGAAGCAAATAACAACAGAATACCGTAAAAAAGACTAAAATGCATTCAAACGGCAAACTAATTATCTTCTCTGCTCCTTCGGGTGCAGGAAAAACAACCATAGTGAAGCATCTCCTGCATCAGAATTTGGATCTGGAATTTTCCATTTCAGCCTGCAGCCGGCATAAACGGGAAAAGGAAACAGAGGGTAAGAATTACTATTTCCTCACGGTTGAGGAATTTAAGGAAAAGTTAAAAAATAACGAATTCGTCGAATGGGAGGAAGTTTATAAAGATCATTTTTACGGAACACTTAAAAGTGAACTAAACAGGATCTGGGAGAAAGGGAAACATGTAATTTTCGATGTGGATGTTGTAGGCGGACTGAATTTAAAAAATCAGTATAAAGACCAGGCTCTCGCAATTTTTATTTTGCCGCCTTCACTCAAAGAACTTGAAAAACGATTAAATAAACGCTTAACCGACAGCAGTGAAAGCATTAAACATAGGCTTTCCAAAGCCGAGAAAGAAATGAAATACGCTGAAAAGTTTGATAAAATAATAATAAATAAAAACCTGAACCAAGCTTATAAAGAAGCAATAAGAGTAGTAAAAGAGTTTATTAATTCCTAACGTAACACAGGATTATGCCCCAAGGGCAATTACCTGAGACAATCAAATAATAAATTGTTAAATTGCTGAATTGTTAAATTGTTAATTTAATTTTAAAACAATATAACCATTTAACAGTCTTGCCTTATTAAGGCTTAACGTAGCTAAAGATGTGCAATAGGCATCACTATGTGACAAACATATTTGAAAATTGAAAAAATGATTAAAATGAAGAAAATGAAGAAATAATTGTATTTTAATTTTAGGCAATTTAGGCATTCTGAATTCTATGTATAACATGATGTCAGGTGTTTCCACCTGACATTGAATACTGGAGTAATTAATATCTTGCCATATCATTAACTGTCGGATGGAAACATCCGACAGCATTGTAATCCGCTAAGCGGATATCGAACTCACGTTATTTTAGTCATTTATACTTTAATAATTAAGAAGAAATATAATCTTTAAAAAACAAACTTTTTCGGGGTTTTAGCATGAACGTAGGTTTATATTTCGGCTCGTTTAATCCGATTCATATTGGTCATTTAGCCATTGCCAATTATATGGTTGAATTCACCGGTCTGGATCAGGTTTGGTTTGTCATCAGTCCGCAAAACCCGTTAAAGCAAAGATCTTCCCTTTTGGCAGATTATTTTCGTTACGAGCTGGCGGTAAGGGCAATCGGGGAAAATCCGAAATTAAAGGTCTCCGATATTGAATTTAAACTGCCAAAACCTTCCTATACCATCGATACCTTAACTTACTTAAAAGAAAAACATCCAAAAAAGAATTTTTCGCTGATCATGGGTGAAGATAATTTATACACCCTGAAAAAATGGAAAAAATTTAAGGAATTAACTGAACATTATGAGTTTTATGTTTACCCGCGTACCACTGAAAAATCCGGAGACAGGCAGAAAATTTCAAGTCTTCTTAAAGAAGGGAAAATTCATGTCGTAAAAGCACCGCGAATGGAAATCTCATCAAGCTTTATCCGGCAAGCCATACAGAAGGGAAAGGATGTAAGTTATTATTTACCTGAAGCGGTTTATGCATATATAAGAGATATGCATTTTTATGAGAAGAAGTCTTAACACTAACGTGAGTTCGAAATAACTAAATTATTAAAAGAATATCATGAAACGAATAAAAAATATAGCATTGGTAGCCCATGACAACAGAAAAAAGGATTTAATTGAATGGGTTGAGTGGAATTGGGAAATCATTGTGCCACATAAACTTATCTGTACAGGAACAACGGGAAAATTAGTAGAAGAAGTTTTAAAAAAATTAACGGAAAAAGATCATAAATATAAATACACTATTACTAAATTGAAATCCGGGCCGTTAGGAGGAGACCTGCAATTAGGTTCATTGATTACAGAAGGTAAAGTTGATTTCATTATATTTTTGTGGGACCCGATGCAGCCTCAACCCCATGATGTTGATATTAAGGCTCTATTAAGAATAGCTGTTCTCTATAATGTCCCCACTGCTTGTAATCGTTCGACAGCCGATTTTATGGTTACCTCACCTTTAATGAATGAAGAATATACTCCTGTAACAAAAGATTATTCTGAATATATTAATAGAGGCTTTGATTTCTAAATAACCCAATTATAAGAAACATCGTATTTTACATGATGTCAGGTGTTTCCACCTGACATTGAACGCTGGAGTAATTAAAATCTTGCCATATCATTAACTGTCGGATTGAAACATCCGACAGCATCGTAATTTCTTATCTGCATTTTTTATAAGGAAGAGGTATGATAAAGCGTCAAGCCATAAAGATGGTTTTGGATGGTAAAAAACCGCCCTATGTTCCGTCTAAACCTTCCGGATCTCTTTTACGATTTCGAGGCCTCTTTTAATAGCCTTTTTGTTCAGGGGGATAAGGTGGTAATACCGCGGGGGTAAGGATTTTTTTAATCCCTTTGTAACATTATCCAGTTTAACGATAGGATTAATTTTCAGGTAAGCTCCCAACATGATCATGTTAAATGTCTTGGTTGTTTCCATTTTGGCAGCTTCCCCAGCGCCATCAGCCCGGTATATATTTATATCCTTTCGTTCGGGATGCCGGGAAATTCCGTTACTATCATATAATAATGTTCCCCCGGGTTTTACTGCAGGTTCAAATTTATCCAACGATTGCTGGTTCAGCAAAATGGCTGTATCAAATGAATTGAGGATAGGAGAGCTGATGCGTTCATCGCTCAGGATAACGGTTACATTTGCTGTTCCCCCGCGCATTTTAGGGCCATATGAAGGCATCCAGTTTACCTCCTGTCCCTGCATAACACCTGAATAGCACAATATCTTTCCCATCGAAAGAACACCTTGTCCACCAAAGCCCGCGATTATTATTTCTTCAGTCATATGTCAATATTTTACCTGTTTAGAATCCTTGTCAATCTGATTAAGCGAATTGTGCAAAACATCTCCCTCTTTTTGTTCAACTTGTACTTCAGGGATTTTTATATCCCCAAGAGGATAAAAGGGAAACATATTTTCCACCATCCATTCATTCGATTGCAAAGGAGTCATCTTCCATCCGGAAGAACAATTTGAAACGATTTCCACAAAAGAAATTCCCTGTTTCAGATTTTGATATTCAAATGCCTTTTTAATGGCTTTCCTGGCTTTCCTCACGTTGGCGGGTGAATGGACAGATTGCCGGGTTACAAAACATGTACCAGGCAAGGTTGCGACTAACTCGGTCATTTTCAGGGGATTTCCCATCATCTTTACATCTCTGCCATAAGGGGAGGTTGAGGTTTTCATATTTGGTAAGGTTGTTGGAGCCATTTGTCCTCCTGTCATTCCATATATACCATTGTTGATAAAGATAATAGTAAAGTTCTCTCCCCTGTTGCACGCATGAATGGTCTCGGAAGTACCAATTGCAGCCAAATCTCCATCGCCCTGATAAGTAAAAACATATTTTTCCGGGAGAAGCCTTTTTATTGCTGTTGCTAATGCGGGAGCTCTGCCATGAGCCGCTTCCTGCATATCGATATCCATATAATTATACATTAACACAGAACAACCAACCGGAGCTACGCCGATGGTGTCGGATTGTATACCCAATTCTTCAATCACTTCAGCAACCAGCCTGTGTGTAGTACCATGACCACAACCCGGGCAATAATGCATTACATTATCAGTTAAAACCTTTGTTTTTGCATAAACAAGGTTTTCTTCCCTGACAATATCATTAGATGAAGAAGTTTCTGCCATGTTTTACCCTCCTGAAATTTTTTGTTTCAATGCTTCCACAATTTCTTCGGGTGTGGGAATCATTCCACCCGTTCTGCCATAATGGGCTACTTTTACTTTCCCTTCAACCGACAGAAGAACATCTTCGATCATCTGACCTGCACTCATTTCAACCGTAAGGATACCTTTGATCTGATTTGTCATTGCACGGATTTCCTTTTTTGGATATGGCCATAAAGTTATAGGCCTGAATAAACCGACTTTTATTCCTCCCTCTCTGGCAAGCTGTATAGATTTTTGGCAAATCCTTGAACTGGTTCCGTATGCAACAAACAGGTACTCGGCATCATCACATAAAATCTTTTCATATCTCACCTCTTTTTCTTCAATTTCTTTATATTTCCTTATAAGTTTCTCATTAAATTTCTCGTGACGGGACGGATCCAGGTCAAGGGAGGTGTGGATATTTCTTTCACGATCGGGTGTTTTACCGGTTGTTGCCCATTTGGGTGCTTTTGTCAATCTGGGTTTTTGTTCTGCAAACTTCACTTTCTCCATCATTTGCCCTATTGCTCCATCGGAGAGAATCAAGGTCGGATTTCTGTACTTGAACGCGAGATCGAAGCAAACCGTTACAAAATCTGCCATTTCCTGAACCGATGCCGGGGCGAGTACAATTAAATGGTAATCACCATGGCCTCCTCCTTTTGTAGCCTGGTTATAGTCGCATTGAGAGGGTTGAATTGTTCCCAGTCCCGGGCCTCCCCTGACAACATTCACTACCAGGCAAGGCAATTCTGCTCCTGCAATATATGAAAGGCCTTCCTGCATTAAGCTTATTCCAGGACTGGAGGAGGAAGTCATTACCTTCTTCCCGGCGCCGGCACCTCCATAAAGCATGTTAATTGCAGCTACCTCGCTTTCCGCCTGGAGAACCACCATACCCGTTCGTTCATGTGGCTTGGCAGCCATAAGGTATTCCATTACTTCCGACTGGGGAGTAATTGGATAACCAAAATAACCATCAACTCCGGCTCGAATAGCAGCTTCAGCAACTGCTTCGTTTCCCTTCATTAATTGAAATTCTTCCATGTTAAAAGGAATTTTTTAGGCAATTTTTTCTACAACAATTTTTATTTTATAAACCGTGATCACACCATCAGGGCAAACAATTGCACAGTTGGCGCAACCTGTACAATCATCAGGTTTTGCCGCGTAGGCGAAATGGTATCCTTTGGCGTTAACTTCCTTTGTCATTTCAATAACATCGGCAGGACATGAAACAACACATATCTCACAGCCCTTGCACTTTTCAAAATCAACAACAATTGCACCTTTAACTTTTGCCATTTTAAATAAAATATATTAGAGAGATTATGAAAATCAATCGTGTCAAAGTTAAAATTTTATAGGAAAACCCTTCAAAAAAAAATTCAATATCAAATCACGAATGATGTTCATGGAATATTTTTAAGCGGTATTCCAGGCTAGCCATTTGATCCCAGCCGACATACGAAACACATGCCCTTAATCCTTCATGACGGTTACTGCCGGTGATATCAAGTGTTATGGCACTTATACCATAATAGAGCAATTCTTCAAGAAGTTCACTTCCTGAAAACCCCGGATAAGCAAAGGTAAAATAAAAGCCATCCGCGATGGGTTCCCCTTCGTCTTTATCATACACAATGTTAAATCCGTTTTTCAAAAACATTTCTTTCATGATCCTGGCTTTTTCTCCATACTCTTTAACTTCTTCAATAAAATGATAATTTCCATCATTTGCTTCTTTCAGGATGGTAGCCAGACCCCATTGGGAAGAATGGCAAACACCGGCTGAAAGGGCATATAAAGCACCGTAGATCATTGAATGCCCAAACTGATCGGAAGCATAATATCGTTTCAAATCCGGATACTTTCTGATAAACAACTTATCCGAAATCACCATCATTCCTATCCTCTGTCCGGCATAGCTAAATACCTTCGAACTGGAGATCAATAAGAGGTAATTATCTGTATATTTTGCAACGGTTGGCTGGAAGGGTGGTTCACCCGGTATGGAATAATCTTTTCTGAAATCCATGCATATGTATGCCAAATCCTCAACAACAATTACATCATATTTATTGGCCAATTCCCCGATAATTTTCAATTCCTTCTCTGAAAAACAAATCCAGGAAGGGTTATTCGGGCTGGAGTATAAAATACTCGAAACTTTTCCTGTTACAAGGTAGGATTCAATTTTGTCCTTCAATTTATTTCCCCTGTAATTATATATATCAAACGACCGGTAAGTATGGCCCAGGACTATAACCTGTTGTTTCTGAACGGGAAATCCAGGGTCAATAAAAAGGGTTCCTTCCCTGTTTTTATCATTCCTGTTTGCCACCATAAAGGTTGCCATCCCGCCCTGCATGGAACCAACCGTAGGAATACAACCTGCCGGGTTTACGTCAATATCCAGAAACAATTTAACAAATCTCGTGATTTCCCTTTTTAATTCCGGTACTCCTTCGATCATCGCGTATTTGGAGGCAACTCCTTTTTTAAGCGCCTCGATTTCTGCTTCTATTCCGACCTTCGAAGGTGGCAGGCCCGGAACCCCCATCTCCATCCGTATAAACTTTTCACCGGTTGCTTTCTCGACGTAATTTACCAGACGAACAATTTCCCGAATAGAACTTTTACCAACACTTGTTACCACATATTCCTGGATTTTCTTCTTAACCGTAACATAATCAATTGGTGTGTCTTTCATATAGTGGACATTATATTTTTAAAAATAAAAAAGGGCAGTATTATTACAAACTGCCCTTACAATAAAACCTTTAATTAAACAAAGGCAAAATAAGGTCAAGCCATTCTTCTATTCTACTATCTGTTTTTTCATTCTCAAAATCCACATCAATGGGTAGGCCAATAAATTTTCCGTCGATCACTCCATTAGAATCTTCAAATTCATAGTTTTCCGCAGGAACCCTGCCGATAATTTTTGCTTCATTTTGAATAAGTATCTTCCCCAGGATTCCCAGAGCATCAACGAAGTGAAGAGGATAGGATATATGATCCCCCAACCCGAAAAGCGCAAATGTTTTACCAGTGTAATTAACATGGTCCAGTTGTGAAAGAAATTTATCCCAGTCATTAGCCGGACTTTCCGCTTGCCAGGTTTCACTGCCGGTGGTTGAAATGCCCAGTATGATGTTTTCGTATTCGTCAAAATCTTTCGCCGTAGCTTCCTTAACGGGTCTTACATCAACCTTATCCTCTCCTATTTGTTTGGCTATTTTTGTTGCAACCTGCTCTACAGAACCTCCAATGGGACCGTAGAATAAACCGATTTTCTTCATTGTTTTTCCGATGTATAATGTTTAAATATAAGAGTTTATTTTTACAAAGATAAAAATTACATTCAGTTTTTAAGAGTCTCTTTTTGTTATGTGTTATAGGTTATGCCAAAGGCATTATTTGTTATATGTTATATGTTATATGTTATACGTTATATGTTATACGTTATATGTTATACGTTATAAGCTACTAAATCATTTTACAACAAGTGTCAAAATGAAGCCACTTTTCGTGGGAATATCTATTAATATTACATAAGCAAACAGTCATTCATGGTTTACCCTGTAAAACAGCAACTTCGTTGCTCCTGCTATGCAGGGTTTCACGTGGTGAACCCTGTGAAATTGCGAAGCAATATTTTACGGGGCATGTGGCATAACAATTCACCCTGTGAAATGCTTGCCCTGTGGAATACAACAAAAGTTGGTGCGAAAAAATTCCACAGGACAAGCAATTTTGTATGCAAAATTATTTCATAGGGTAAACATATAACTTATAACTTTTAACATATAACTTTATTAACGTTCTGTTTCTTTTCTTCCCGACACATCAATTAGTTACAAAATTACACTGTTTACAGGACCTTACTTTTCAATTCTGATTCTTGCATCGACTGCAACAACACGATCCCGGTTGCCCAATAAAGGATTGATATCCATTTCATATATCTCCGGTGCAATTTTCACAAGATTGGAAATCCTTACCAGAATTTCAGCAAACTGTTCCTCATTCACTCCGTCCTGTAACCGAACGCCCTTAACAATACCATATCCGCGAAGGTTCTGAATCATCGAACCGGCTTCTTCCATCGATAAAGGTGCCAGAGATGCTTTTACATCTTTTAATACTTCAATAAAAATTCCACCCAATCCGCACAGGATCAAATGGCCAAATTTCGGTTCCTGTTTGGCACCTGCAAACAATTCGATACCTGAAAGCATGGGCTGTATTAAAATTCCTTTCACTTCATTTATTTGTATCATCCTTTCAAACTCTTCCTCAACCTGCGTTCGGGTATTAATATCCGGGACAACGCCTCCAACATCCGATTTATGAACAGGGCCCACTACTTTCATAACGACCGGAAATCCGAGATTTTCTGCTTTCTTCACGGCATCTTCTCTTGAATGAACAACCACCTCCCGGGTTTGGGATATACCGGCAGCATCAAGCAATTGTTGAACCTTGTCAGGTTTTAAATATCCACCGGATGATCCATCAATGATTTTCCTGATCTGTTCACGATTTATATCTTTCAATTCATCCCCGGGTTTGGCTGGAGCAGGTGCGTGAAATACCTTCACAAGCACCTCTCCCAAAACCACTT
>JAUWBB010000095.1 GCA_030605195.1 Bacteroidota bacterium | reverse complement strand
TGTGCTTGCAATTGGGCTAAAGCTTGGTAAGTATATAGAAAAATCCTTCGATGATGTGCAGGTTATTTATACCCGTAAAACCGACAAGTTTATTGAACTCCATAAACGCGCTGATATAGCCAATAAAAACAAAGCCGATCTGTTTATATCACTTCATGCAAATTTTAACAAAATCCTTTATGCATATGGGACCGAAACCTATGTAATGGGACTTCATACTGATGACCAAAACCTTGAAGTGGCAAAACTGGAAAATTCAGTAATTACTTTTGAAAGCGATTATACTACCCGGTATGAAGGATATGATCCCAATTCTGCCGAGTCGTTTATTATCTTTTCACTAATGCAAAATACTTTTTTGGAACAAAGTCTCGAGTTTGCTTCATTTATACAGAGTCAATTCAGGGAAAGAGTCAATCGTGCTGACCGCGGCGTTAAACAGGCCGGTTTTTTGGTTCTTTGGAAAACCACTATGCCCAGTGTATTGGTTGAAATGGGGTTTATTTCAAATTTGAATGAAGAAAAGTTTCTCGCCTCAAGACAAGGACAGGATTATATTGCTTCCGCTATCTTTCGTGCTTTCAGGGATTACAAAGCCTTTATCGAAAGTAAGAGTGATTTCTCCAAGGAAATCACAAGTAGTGAGGAAGAGATCAGATTCAAAGTTCAGATATCCTCCTCGAGGAAACAAATACTCGTGAATTCTGATTATTTTAAGGGCCTTAAAAATGTACAAGAAATTAAAATGAACAAGACATTTAAATATATGGTGGGTAATGAGATTAAATATAAAGACATTCTTGAATACCGGGAAAAAATTAAGGAATATTTCCCCGATGCGTTTATCATCGCGGTAAAAAATGATAAAATAATTCCTCTTAAAGAAGCATTAGAGGAAATAAATCACTAAATTTATTTGACAAGAAATTGACGTACCATGATGAAAATACCCAAAGAAGCTAAAATAGGATTTATAGGTTTAATTACCATTGCAGTTTTTATATGGACCTTTCATTTTATGAAGGGTAAGAACATCCTGAAATATGCAAGAACCTATACCATAATATATAATAAGATCGATGGACTTGAAGAATCGGGAGCTGTGCTGCTTAGTGGATATAAGGTAGGACTTGTGAATGAAATACATTTTCTGCCCGACCTTTCAGGCAGATTGAGTGTTCATATCTTACTGGAAGAGAAATTTGATCTGCCTCTGAATACAGTTGCCCAAATTTTCAGTGCCGATCTGATGGGAACAAAAGCAATCAGATTAAACCTGGCTGAATCGGATGAATTCCACCAACCGGGCGATACCCTGATTGGTAATATTGAAGGTAGTTTGCAGGAGCAGGTAAGTATTCAAATGTTGCCTTTGAAAAACAAAGCTGAAAACCTGATATTGTCCATTGATTCTGTTCTTGCCGTTATTCAAAACATCTTTAACGAAGATTTCAGGGATAACTTTTCAAAAAGCTTCGAACATATTGTTGCTACAATCTCGAATCTGCAGCATTCAACCTATACATTGGATACCCTTCTAACCAATAGGCAAGGACGCCTGGCAAGGATTATCTCGAATGTCGAATCCATTTCTTCAAACTTACGGGCTAATAACGATGAATTAACGAATATCCTGAAGAATTTTTCATCGGTTAGCGATTCACTTGCCAGTTCAGATATTAAATCTACCATCGAAACCCTTGACAATACCCTGGCACAGATGAATATTATACTTGAAGACATTAATGCAGGAAAGGGATCTGTTGGTATGCTGGTGAAAAATGACACCTTATATTATAACCTTGAGGCAGCAGTAGGCGAGCTTGACAAGTTGCTTCGGGATATGAGAGAGAATCCAAAACGATACATCCACTTTTCCGTGTTCGATTTGGGGAAGACCGTAATTGTGGATGAAGAAGGAAAAAAAATAAAATGAGCTAAATCAAGTGTGCAAATTTTGTCATTCTGTAATAATATTTTCAAATTTCTGCCGATGCCCGATTTTTTTTTGACAAAAGCATATAAAATTTTGACGAATTTTTTCCAATAATTACGGTTTATTAATTTTTACTTCAATTAATATTGAGTAAATATTTAAGTAACAATTTTTTAAAGAGGGATATGCTTAATCTGCTATTTATCAATATTTTACAAGATTTTTTATTTTTTTTTATTTATTTTCGCCCTTTAAACCATTGATTATAAAATCCATATATTTTTTTTGAGAAAGACAAGTAAAAATTAATTTTTTTTTTATTTTTTTTTTAACAAAATTGTAGTTTGAGAATGATTCAAAAAAATTCCAAACACGAATTAATAAATGAACAATTCGCATCAAGAAATTTGGAATAATTGTTTAAAAGTGATAAAGGACAATGTTCCCTCCATTAGTTTTCGTACATGGTTCGAGCCTATCATACCTTTAAAAATTGAAAACAATATTTTAACCATCCAGGTTCCTAGTCCATTTTTCTATGAATATCTTGAAGAACAATATATTGAAATTCTTCGAAAAACGCTCAGAAAGGAGCTTGGACAAGATGCGAAGCTGGAATACAATATTGTTATGGAAAACAATATCTTTTCCAACAAGCCTTATACGATAAAATTACCTGCCAAAAATAGAAGTGATTTACGGAACTTGCCGGTATCAGTACCTCTTGAAACCGAGGAGACACCCATTAAGAATCCATTTGTTATTCCCGGAATAAAAAAGTTACACATTGATTCAAGGCTGAATACCGATTATTCATTCAACAATTTCATTGAGGGTGAATGCAACCGCCTTGCCCGTTCAGCAGGATATGCTGTAGGGAATAAGCCCGGAAAAACTGCTTTTAATCCTTTATTAATTTATGGCGAATCCGGGCTGGGTAAAACCCACCTTGCACAGGCAATTGGTATCCATTCCAAGGAGAAATTTCCGGAATTAACGGTTTTATATGTAAATGCAAATAAGTTCCAAACCCAGTTCGTTGAATCGATCAGGAATAATAACAAAAACGATTTCCTGCATTTTTATCAAATGATCGATGTATTAATCCTCGATGATGTACAGGAGTTTGCAGGTAAGGAAAAGACACAGAATACTTTCTTCCATATATTTAATCACCTTCATCAATCAGGAAAGCAATTGATCCTTACTTCCGATAAACCACCTGTCGAACTTCAGGGAATTGAGCAACGACTTCTTTCGAGGTTTAAATGGGGATTGAATGCTGATCTCCAATCGCCAGATTATGAAACTCGTATGGCAATTCTGCAAAAGAAAGCTTACAATGACGGTATCGAATTGCCCGAAGAAGTATTGGAATATATTGCCACCCATATAACAAACAACGTGAGGGAACTGGAAGGAGCCTTAATATCTCTACTCGCCCAATCGACCCTGAATAAAAAAGAGATTACTCTTGAGCTTGCCAGGCAAATGATCGATAAACTGATTAAAAACACCAGACGGGAAATCTCTATCGATTACATTCAGAAGATTGTTTGTGATTATTTCAATATTCCTATTGACCTGGTTCAGAGCACTACCCGTAAAAGGGAAATTGTTCAGGCTCGCCAGGTTGCTATGTTTTTCTCTAAAAGCCTCACCAAGTCATCGCTTGCTACCATCGGATCAAGGATCGGGGGAAAGGACCACGCTACCGTTCTTCATTCCTGTAAAACCGTAAATAACCTGATCGATACCGATAAACACTTCAGACTCCAGATTGATGAGATTGAGAAGAAACTTAAGGTATAATTGATTTAGCTTTCCTCTTTCTTTCAAGGTTCTCCTCAATCCTTTTTGATGTTGGGGTTAAAGATAATCCCCCAAGTCCTGTACAGCATAGTTCACGTGGCAGCATTTTACCGGTTTCATCCATTGCATGTATAACTTCATCGAGCGGTATAACCGGATCTATTCCTGCCAATGCCATATTAGCCGATGCGAGAGCATTCACCGCCCCCATGACATTTTTTCCCAAACAAGGAACTTCAACCCTGTTAGCCACCGGATCACATGTCATTCCCATGGTATTCTGAAGAGCTATTGAAGCCGCTGATATTCCCTGTTCAACCGTACCGCCCGCTAATTGTACTAATCCGGCAGCTGCCATACCTGAAGCTGAACCACATTCGGCCTGGCAACCACATTCTTCTGCTGCAAAAGTAGAACCATTAGCAATAAATACTCCAATCATACCGGCAACAAGAAAGGCTTTTGTGAGATCATCCTGATCCAGTCCAAGAGTATCTGCAGTCGGGATCAGTGTACCTGGAAGCGTTGCACAGGATCCGGCTGTAGGAGCTGCAACTATCAGACCCATTGAACTTTTTACTTCCATTAGTGCCATATTTGATGAGATAATTTTATTCATCAGGCCTGCATCGATCAAGTTGCCTTTTTTCCGGGCTTTTTCAAATTTCCCCGATTGATACCCGAGTATGCGGTCGGAATACCTTGTTCCTTTCAGGCCTTTCCGAACAGACTCCTGTAAAAGAACAACAATATCCTTCATCATATGGAATACTTTTTCCTCCGGAAATGAACTGCGATGGCATTCATACAGCATTGCCGCATCATAAAGGTTTATCTTTTTCTTTTTTCCAATCCCAGCCAATTCAGAGGCCGTGTTGAATGGTACTTTAATATTCCTGGATGACAGCACAGGCATTACCGGTTCAAGACAAACGATGCAAGTCACGGATTCCTTTTGTTCCAGGCTTTTCAGCCATTCGTGCCCAGCAGGTTTCGACATCTTATACAGAATTATCCCTTTACCATATCCTGATGATACAGTAACGGACTCTATTATATCAGTTTGGCCGGTGAGTAGCCGGACTTCTTGCTCTGTCAATTCTTTCCCTTCTGCCACATGAACCAGAACTTCATAATAGTCGCCCCTTATGCTCACAGGAATATCATCAATTGAGATAATCTCCACCATCCCTCCACCCTGGGAAACTGCTTGTACTTTGACCCTTTTCCAGATTTACCTGTCAGGCTTATACGATAGGTATTTGGATGATCGGCTTGAAAAGGAACAATCCGGAATTCTATATCGATACCTTCTTCTGTTGCTTTTTGGAGTGAATGTGGCAGATCAGGCTTTGATATTTCCCAGTTGAGCAGTCCGGCTGCCAAACCTATATCTGAACCTTGTGAGCTATAGGTTGTTGCCAGGGATCCCATTGGGTCAAACTCAAAAACTGCTTTAACGGGCTTATCATCGAGTATCTGACGTGTAAGTATGCCAATCCTGACCGAGGCTGCTGTATGAGAGCTGGAAGGGCCTCTCATTACAGGGCCTATTACGTCGTTAAAAATACTTGGAGGTGAATTTTGCATATATATATTAAAACGTCCCGGGTGGCATATTTTCCAGCAGGTACCTGGTAAGCAAACCATACAAATGCCGTGTTGTACCTTTACCTTCGCGGATGCCATGTGACCGGTTGGGATAAGCCATCATGGTAAAATGCTTGTTGTATTTAATCAATTCGTTAATAAGAGCTTCTGTTCCCTGGTAATGCACATTATCATCACCTGTACCATGAACAATTAACAAATTTCCTTTCAGGTTTTTAGCAAAGGTTACAGGCGATCCTTTTTCAAATCCTTCCGGATTTTCCTCTGGCGTCCGCATATAGCGTTCCTGGTAAATAGCATCGTAATACCGTTGATCGGGTACCGGGGCAACGGATATTCCGGTATGATAAATATCCGGATACCTGAGTATGGCATTCAGGGTACCTGAACCTCCCCCACTCCATCCCCAAATAGCAATTCTGTTCTCATCCACAAAATCCCATTTCGAAATGATCTTCGCGGCTTTTGCCTGGTCAGCCGATGACAGGATGCCAATCTGCATATAAACACATTTTTTCCAATCCCGTCCACGCGGAGCCGGTGTACCCCTGTTATCCACACTAATTATGATATAACCTTTTTGTGACAGCAGCAGGTGCCATAGGCTGGGAGGCCTGTCCTGAACGGTCTGTCCAGCCGGTTCGCCGTAAATGTAAAACAACACCGGGTATTTTTTTGAAGGATCGAAATTGTAGGGTTTGATCATCCAGCCGTCCAGTTCAACTCCATCACCAATATCAACCCTGAAGAATTCTACAGGGTTGACTTTTAACCGCGCCCTTTTTTCCTTCAGTTCTTTGTTTTCAGCAAGCATACGAACCGGTTTATGTTCCGGGAGATCGATAATGTCAATAGTTCTGGGAGTTGTGGTATTGGTAAACGTATGAATAGCCCATTTGGAATCGGGCGAAACCTGGTAGCTATGATATCCTTGTTGATCAACCGGTGTTAGCCGTTCAGCATCTCCTTTTCCACTAAGACTAGCTCTGAAAAGATAGCGTTGTGTTGGGTTGTCAGGTGACGCAATAAAATAAACATACCCGCCTTTTTCATCAATATTCTGAACAGATATCACATCATATGCTCCTTTTGTTACTGGTGTAATGCTTTGCCCGTCCCTTGATACCAGGTAGACATGCCGCCAGCCCGTATGTTCGCTGATCCATGTAAAGCTTTTTCCATTATCCATCCATTTAAGATCATCCACCACATTCAGCCAGGCTTCATCCTTTTCTGTATATATATTATTCACTTCACCTGTTCCGGCATTTCCCAACATCAGTTTAATGGTATTCTGGTGTCTGTTAATGTATTGAAAAATGATCTCGTCAGAACCGGCTGCCCATTCCATACGGGCTATATAGTTATTCCTGGGATCACCTTTCACTTTTATCCAGATTGTTTCACCTCCACCTGCACTTATAACGCCTACCCGGCATGCCGAAAGGGTCTCTCCCACTTTCGGATATTGTATGGGTATGATATAAGAGTATAATGAATCGGTATTATTGATAAGGTAGAATTCCCGAACGCCCGAAGCATCGAGCTGCCAGTAAGCAATTGACCGGCTGTCAGGACTCCAGCGGAAGCCATCGCGCAGTGAAAACTCTTCTTCATATACCCAGTCGAACGTACCGTTTATCAGGGTTTCTGAGCCGTCATGAGTAAGTTGAATAACTTTACCGGCAGCAAGGCCTTCAACATAAATATTATTTTCGACCACATATCCTGCTTTTTTTCCATCGGGAGAAAATTTTGCAAACATTAACGTTGAAGGTTTGGCAAAGGTGCCCAGTTGTTTTAAACCTCCTGAACTCAGGTCCAAAACCCAGTAATCTCCCCTGGTATTTTGCCGCCATACCCGTTTTGTATTGGTAAAGACAAGGAGCTTGTCGCCGTCAGGTGACCAGGCATAGTTTGCGATCCCGAGTGGCTTTTCTTTTCCTTCCGGTACCAGTTGCCGGGCATGAACAAGTATCTCGCGTTTACCGGTTTCGGGATCATATTTTACCAAGTCCCGGCCTTCTCCGTCAGCCGGGGCTTCCAGGGTTGTGTAACCAGTGCCATCGTCCAGCCACCTGGCCGGACCGAATCTTTCCGAGGTGAATTCACGATCGGTAAAAATGCGGTCGAGTGTAAGTATTCCGGTATCTGTGTTCTGTGCTTCTGATCCGTTGATAAACACAAAACATAATACAAAAAGGAAGGTTCCATAAATGGTTTTTTGCATTGTTTTTTTTGTATTCATGTGAATAATTTTTAGTTATTAATCAGTCGAAATAAATTGTTTAGTCATTAACTTAAGTTGTAATCGATCATAATGGAATATTGAACATTTAAGTTCAGCAAGAAATTCTCAATTAATCCCGAAAATTAGTAAATCTTCGATTAGATCACTTTACTAAGTTCGGATGAACGAAGTAATTTTTCAGGTTATGTAAAAGTAAAAGAAAATTATGAAATAAAATCATGATTTTATTTTAAGAAAAGGACTTTCAGCGTCATACCAAAATCAATTTATAAATGCGATCAAGAAATTCTACGAGAAAGTTCATAACAAAAATCTGAGATTAGAAAAGATAGAAAGGCCAAGAAAAAGCAAGCATTTGCCTAAAGTTTTATCAAAAGAAGATGTAAGGGACTTACTCAACACAGTTGAAAATATCAAGCACAAAGCTTTGTTAAGTTTAATTCATTCGGCAGGATTAAAGTGGAGTTCACATATTGAGGCACTCATTTGCCACTCATTTACATGAAAGCGGATATGATATAAGATTGATACAAGAGATTCTCGGACATAAAAGCAGCAAAACAACAGAGATTTACACCCATGTAAGCACAAAAAGCATAAGAAATGTAAAGAATCCGTTTGATGATATTGATACTTAAAAGGATAAAGTGTACCTTTCACAAAACAAAAGTACACATTATACCATATTTTGAAATAATAGTTACTTTTGTATGATAAAAGTAACGGTATAAACAAGTTACCACACATTTAAGAAAAATAAAATAAAATTCAGGTAAATTGACTAACTTTATAGAAAAAAAAATGGAACGACTAATATCAGTAACCTATCCCGAATATTTGGCTTTTTCACTAAAAATGGAAAATCAAGAATTTGAGAGTGAAATAAAAACAATATCATTAGTAAAACTTTATGAATTAGGAAAAATATCTTCTGGACTTGCTGCAAAATTATTGAATCTGAGCCGAGTTGATTTTCTTGAATTACTTCAAAAATATGATGTATCATATTTCCATAAAGGACTTGAGAATGAATTAGAATCGGACTTATCAAATGCATAAGACTATATCTAATACTACGCCAATTCTTTCCCTGCTTAAGATTAATAAATTTGATCTGCTAAAAGAACTTTATGGGGAAATAATTATCCCAAATGCAGTCTATCAAGAAATAGAAAAAGGGAAAGAGAAACCATATTATAAAGACTTATCATTAATTGACTGGATTAAAATAGTGCAAATTAAGAATTAGGAATCTCGGGCATTTTTTATTGACTTGGATAATGGAGAAGCAGAAGTTTTGATTCTTGCAAAAGAACAGAATGCCGAATTAGTGATATTAGACGAAATTATGGGGAGAAGATATGCTAAACGGCTGGAATTTAATTTAACAGACACCATTGGAATTCTACTGAAAGCCAAAGAGAAAGGGTTAATTAAATCGCTCAGGGTATTATTGACAGAACTCATAGAAAAGGGTACATGGTTGAATCCTAAATTAATATCAAAAGCAATAGAACTATCGGACGAAGAATAAACGTGTGGTAACATCGGCTCAAAAACAAGCGGGCGGTATACGCATGTTTCAGAGAATAGTTTTAAAAACTTTAAAAACCCTATAGACGGCCTTGATATTTGAGAAAAATAATAATGTGTTCATAGCCCCTAATTTTGGGTGTGGAAGAACACTTTATAAGATAGATATATGAGAAATAAAAAC
>JAUWBB010000369.1 GCA_030605195.1 Bacteroidota bacterium | reverse complement strand
AATGCGTTTATTCTTTTCAGGGCGATCTTTCTAGGGGATATGACATAGTAAAGTCGAAAAAGTTCTACGTAATCAGATCTTTTTTGAATGTCTGTTTCAGCGAGGGAGAAAAATGGTATATTTGTATCGGGTATTGTAATTAGTTATATAAAAATTTGTATTTTGATTTAGCATACATCTTGACGGTTTGGAAGTTTGTGGCGCATGGATAGTTTTTACTTCTTGGTAGCGATGGTAGTTGCGCCATTGTTATTTTTGTATCTGTTTGTCCCCCGGCTGAAGCCGGGGATTAGTCAAGCCTCTTTTAAAACATCTAATGGTTTAACAGTTAGCGACTCAGTGTTATGCTGACACTGTCAGCTTTACCTCCCACCGGTGGGTTTATTTTAGCGATCTTTATGGTAGCTTTTTTTATTCCGTCCAATTCACGGTAAAGGGCATCAAGGATGCGTTTGGCAATGTTTTCAAGTAAATGCGATTTCTTTTCCATTTCAGTTTCCACCAACCGGTATGCTGCCTGGTAATTAACGGCATCCTTCAGACTGTCGGACCGGGAAGGTTTGGTCATATCCGTCTCGATGGTCAGACTTACCAGAAATTTGTTTCCGACAATCTGCTCCTCCTTATAATGCCCGTGATAGGCATAGAACTCCATGTTCTCTATTTGAATTAAACCCATTTACCTGGTAAAATAAAAAAATACAAATAACAAAATACAAATAATATCCAAATTCCAAACATCAAATTCCAAACAAAATTCTCCTCTTCCGCAGGCCCCGTGAAATAATGGCGAAGCCCTGACCCCGCCCGAATGACCAGTGTCATTTGGTCGGGCAGGCGAACAAGTCAGGCAGGCACTGCCGCGGACCAGCATTTCACAGGGGCAGGAATGCTTGTGGTACTTGTCAGGAAGGCTGTCCAAAGTTAAAATACTCTTTATACATAACTTTTCTTGTCATTAATGAATATTTCGTCTTATTTTTGCAACCTGCAATGAAGTACATTTGCAAATATAATCCACAATTCAGTAAAAGGGAAATGAACAAATCCGGAAAAAAAACAGGGAAAGAAGAAAAAAACAGATCCAAACCTTCCCTGAATTTCATTGAAAACATCATCGAGGATGATCTCAAGACCAATAAATATGAAAGCAAGGTACATACCCGGTTTCCACCCGAACCCAACGGATACCTGCATATTGGCCATGCCAAATCAATTTGCCTGAATTTTGGACTCGGGTTGAAATACAAAGGTAAAACCAATCTTCGCTTCGACGATACAAACCCTATAAAAGAGGAAATTGAGTATATTGATTCCATACTGGAAGATGTAAGATGGCTGGGATTTGATTGGGTAGGTGAACCTAGGTATGCCTCTGATTATTTTAATCAGTTATATGAGTGGGCAGTTAAGATAATAAAGAAGGGTAAAGCTTACGTTGATGATCAGACAGCCGCGGAGATTGCAAAACAGAAAGGGACACCAACAAAGCCGGGACAGGAAAGTCTGTACAGGAACAGAAGAAGTGTTGAAGAAAATCTCGATCTGTTTGAGCGGATGAAAAACGGCGTGTTTGAAGAAGGATCCAAAGTATTGCGGGCAAAGATCGATATGGCATCTCCCAACATGCACCTCCGTGACCCGCTTATGTACAGGATACTTAAAAAACCACATCATCGCACAGGCGACAAATGGTGTATTTACCCGATGTACGACTGGGCACACGGACAATCTGACTTTATAGAAGGTATTACTCATTCACTCTGCACCTTGGAATTTGAAGTTCACCGGCCATTATACGACTGGTTTCTCGATCAGATAGTGGAAGGGGATTACAGACCTGTGCAAACTGAATTTGCACGCCTGAACCTGAGCTATACTATCATGAGCAAGCGCAAATTACTTGAACTTGTTGAGGAAGGGCATGTTAACGGCTGGGATGATCCCCGGATGCCAACCATTTCCGGACTACGCCGGCGAGGTTATACTCCGGAATCCATCCGGAATTTTGCCGATAAGATTGGCGTTGCAAAACGGGATAATGTCATTGATGTTGATCTTCTTGAACATTTAGTTCGCGAAGATTTGAACAAAAAAGCACAACGTGTAATGGCAGTTTTACGCCCTCTTAAAGTCACCCTAACCAATTATCCTGAAGATAAAATTGAAGAGGTTGAAACCATAAATAACCCTGAGGATGAAAGCATGGGAACCCGGAAGCTTCCCTTTTCCCGCGAACTTTATATCGAACATGCCGATTTTATGGAAACGCCTCCGAATAAATTTTTCCGCCTTGCTCCCGGACGGGAAGTCAGGTTAAAAAGCGCCTATATCATCAAATGCGAAGATTATGTTAAGGATGAAAAAACAGGGGAGATACTGGAGGTATTTTGTACTTATGATCCGGAAACCAAAAGTGGACCCGGGGCCGGCCGTAAAGTAAAAGGAACACTGCATTGGGTGTCAGCCCAGCGTGCTATCAATGCGGAAGTCCGTTTGTATGACCGCCTGTTTAACCATCCTGATCCTGCCGGACAAAAAAACCAAAATTCCAATGAATTCCTGAATCCGAATTCATTGGAAATACTGAGTAATTGCAAAGTAGAGCCCTCGTTGAAAATGGCAAAACCTTTGGGAAAATTCCAATTCCAGCGACAAGGATATTTTTGTGTCGATCCGGACTCTACCACAGAAAAATTGATTTTTAACCGTACCGTACCTCTAAGAGATACTTGGGCGAAAATTAAAGACAGACCTTAAACTATCAAGATACATAGTTCAACTTTCAATATACAACGTTTGGCTTAGGCATCCCTTAGCGCCTAAAATTTTGTTACTTTTTGTAGAAAATCACTGCCAAAGGCATGCATATGGCAAAATTACAAATCACAAAAAACAAATAAATCACAAAAAACAAATTCCAATAACGAAAACCGGTGTTTGAGATTTGGTGATTGTTTTTTTTAAAAGTCCTATCCGTAAGTAGGGTTTCCTGTTTAATTGTATAAGTGTTTGTAACTTAGTTATTTTGTTAATAATTTCCTGGTGAAATATTTTGATAAATGCAAGTCATTATTCAAATTTGAAAAATAAACCTTGCATTCATGTATACATATACCT
>JAUWBB010000311.1 GCA_030605195.1 Bacteroidota bacterium | reverse complement strand
GGAGTTTGTTTTGGTAATAGCAGGATTTTATGGTTACTTCACCGTAGTCAGTAGCTAATTTGCTCAGCTTTCTTTCCAGGGCGGTTTTATCCACTTTGTACGACCTTAAACCAAGAGTGGTGGTTTCAGTGAATAAAAGCTCTTTAACTTTATTCATTTGATCAGGATTGCAAAGAACACTTATTTTTATTGCCGGCCTGTTTTTTTTCATCATTAAAGGTGTAAAAAATACGTCCTGAACGCCCTGGCCGAAAAGTTTTTCCATTATAAAGTCATACCATTCAGGGTTCATATCGTCAATGTTACATTCAATCATACAGGCTTCTGATTCTTTTTGTTTGTCTGAATTTTGAACTGAATCAGTCTCCCCAACATAAACCCTCAGCAAATTTGGTGATTCCGTTACTTTATGACCTACTCCATATCCTGTTTTGTGAATAACCATCTCGATTTTATCCGTAAAATCGTTTACAAGAGTTGATAATATAGCTGCTCCGGTGGGAGTGGTGGTTTCAAAGTTTGAACCTCCGATTTTGGTTGGTATATTCTTAAGTATCTCCACGGTTGCAGGGGCGGGCACAGGCAATATGCCGTGGGAAGCTTTGATAAAACCTCCGCCCAATTCAACACTCGAAGCAAAAATTTTGTCAAATTGAAAATAATCATAGCATATAGCTGCTCCAACGATATCGATAATTGAATCGATAGCTCCAACCTCATGGAAATGAATTTTACTTATTGGTTTATTGTGGACATGTGCTTCTGCCTTTCCTAATTTCCGGAATATACGTTTGCTCAATGACTTTACCTGCTTGTTGAGATCACTGGTATCAATGATCTTTTCAATGTCAGAAAGATTTCGGTGAATTTGATTTTCGGAAGGATCAGCGATTACATCAACTCTTGTACCAGTAATACCGCTACGCTGCTCTTTGCTAAACCTTATCGTATATCCACTGAGTTTTAATTTTTTTAATTCAGATAGTAAGAAATTTTTGTCCAGTCCCAGGTCGATCATGGCAGCAAGGTTCATGTCACCGCTGATTCCCGAAAAACAATCGTAATATAGAATTTTCATTAAGTTTCTAAATCCAGTTGCCATTGTGTTATAATTGCTTAATTGTTATTTACTTTTTTGTCGACTGCCGACTATTTACTAATTATTTATTAAATCTGAAAATTAAGGTATTTTTTAATTCACCCTGTGAAACTCTGTTTTATTCGCAATGTCAGGTGGAAACACCTGACAACATTTAATAAAGCGCCCAATGGGTGCAAATCAAAGTCACCTTCTTAGAGGGTGGCTTTTTATTCTTTATTTGCTCCTAAATATACTGTTTTTACCAACAAAAGGAATGCCTAAAATATAAAGTGACTAAAGTTAAAAATGCCTAAAGTGCCTAAAATTTAGAATACACTTAATCTCTGCACAATAAAATAAAGGAGCTAACGGGGTAAATAGAAAAAAAAAGTGTAATTTTCCGTTCAATTAATTGAACAAAGTAACTCAAAAAGTTGATATGAAATCTTCATACCAAATATTTTACATAAAAAATTATTAAAGGATGAAAAGGCGGGATTTTTTTAAGAAATCAGTTGGAGCCGGCATCGCGGCAGGTGTTGTTTTCAAACTGGGAAATAATAACAAACTATGGGCTAAGACTCCGGGAACAATACCGGATCAATATGATCTTGTAGCTATTAAAGGCGGCGATCCGGGAGCTATGTTTGACAGGGGGATCGTGGAATTTGGTGGAATGAAAACCTTTGTTAAATCCAATCAGACTGTGGTGGTGAAACCCAATATTGCATGGGATGTTTCACCTGAACGGGCTGCAAATACAAACCCGGAATTGATTAAACGTATCATTGAACATTGCTTCAAAGCAGGAGCTAAAGAAGTATATGTTTTTGACAATACGATAAATAATTGGTCAAGGTCGTATAAAAACAGTGGTATAGAAAAAGCAGTTAAGGATGCCCGCGGGAAATTAGTTCCAGCTAATACCGAAAATTACTTCCAGGAATTTACCATTCCCAAAGGAAAAAGGCTTACAACCACAAAAGTTCATGAAATCATCCTGGAGGCAGATGTATTTATTAATGTCCCGGTTTTAAAAAGTCACAGTTCAACAAGAGTATCCATCGCGTTGAAAAATTTAATGGGCATAGTCTGGGACAGAAGGTACTGGCACAGGAATGATCTTAACCAGTGTATTGCTGACTTTGGTACCTTTCACAGAAAACCTGACCTGAATGTTGTGGATGCATACAATGTTTTAATGAGAAACGGGCCAAGAGGTGTTTCGAAATCCGATGTTACGAACATGAAAGCACAGATCTTATCAACCAATATGGTTATTGCTGATGCTGCTGCAACCAAAATGTTCGGAAAGGATCCGGATACAATTGCTTATCTGCGGATAGCAGATGAGATGGGTGTTGGAACCAGAAACCTTGAGGGGCTTTCCATTAAGAGAATCAAAATTTGATTTTTATGAAATTGGCTTCACTTAAAAGGTTAAGGGTTATTGTTTCGGTTATATTCTTATCCTTGACATCTTTTGTGTTTCTTGATTACAGAAATTTGCTGCCGGAGGATTGGATTAATGGTATTGTTTATCTTCAGTTTATTCCATCCCTGCTGAAGTTTATTAATGTCTTTAGCATTAGTGTTTTTGGATTTATTATAATTTTGGTTCTTTCCCTGCTATTCGGACGGATTTATTGTTCAACGATTTGTCCGCTGGGAATTTTACAAGATGTCTTTTCCTTTTTTGCCCGTAAACTCAAAGAAAGGAAGAAAAAATTTTACCGCTATCTTAAGCCAAGCAATATTTTACGCTATACTTTATTGGGTATTACCACGGTTCTCTTTTTATTTGGAAGCATTTTGTTAATAAATCTCCTTGATCCGTACAGTAACTTTGGGCGGTTTATGACCTATTTTGTAAAGCCTGTCGTGGTTGCCTTGAATAATGGATTATCCACTGTACTTGAAAAATTTGATATTTATACCATTTTCCCAGTTGAATTAATAAAGATACAGTTTGAAATACTGCTTTTTCCTATCCTTATGCTATTCCTGGTCCTTTGGCTTTCACTTACAAATGGCCGCCTGTTTTGCAATACCGTTTGTCCGGTAGGAACATTGTTGGGTTTTTTGTCCGGATTTTCCTTATATAAGATCAGTATTGAAAAAAGTACCTGCACCGTTTGTGGGCTATGTGCCCGTGTATGCAAATCTTCCTGTATGGATTATAAAGAGGGGAAAGTTGACTTCACCCGCTGTGTGGCTTGTTACAATTGCCTCACTGTTTGTGCTTCTGATTCAGTAAAATACAGCAGACACAAAGGAATCTTGTCCATTCGGCGACAGGAACCTGTATCAGTGCAGCATAAGGCTACACCTGACTTAAATAAAAGGAAATTTATTGCCGGATCAGTGGCCTGGCTTTTGAGTATGGCCGGAATATCGATGGTAAAGGAGATACCTGTAAACGAAAGGCCCACAGAAATACCTGAGGAAAAGGAGTTTCCTGTATCACCCCCGGGAGCTGTTAGTATTGAAAACTTTACCGACAATTGTACCGCGTGTACGTTATGTATCAGTGCCTGCCCTACAGATGTCTTGCAACCATCCTTTCTTCAATACGGGATTACCGGAATCATGCAACCACATATGGACTACCATTCAGGACTATGTAATTACGACTGTGTTATTTGCAGTCAGGTATGTCCAACAGGTGCTATTTTACTTGTAACACTTGAAAATAAACAGTTAATCCAACTTGGAAAATCAATTTTTGTAAAAGACAATTGTATTGTTCATACCGATAAAACCGACTGTGGTGCTTGTTCTGAAGTTTGTCCCACCAAAGCAGTATATATGGTTCCGTACGAGGGGGATTTATTCATCCCTGAAGTGAACAACGATATCTGTGTAGGTTGCGGTGCTTGTGAATATGCTTGTCCGACTATACCATACAAGGCTATTTATGTTGATGGAAATCCTGCACACCTGGCTTCTGAAAAACCAGAAGAAGAAGAA
>JAUWBB010000042.1 GCA_030605195.1 Bacteroidota bacterium | reverse complement strand
GTTTTCTCGCCACAAAGACTCAAAGGCACAAAGAAACACTAAGCTTAAGGTTCTGGATTTCTTTTCTTTGTGAATCTTGGTGTCTTAGTGTCTTAGTGGCAAAATTCGGAGTTTAATACTTTTCGGAGTGGACTCAATATTCAAAAATTCAATGATCAAAACAGTTTCGGTCATTTTAAAATTGATATTTAGATATTATTTGTTTTTTGTTATTTGATATTTGGTGCTTTATTTCGAGAATATTTGACTTTATGGACCGACATTAAATAGTCTAGTCTTCAGATTGCCGACTGCCGACTGCCGACTTAAAAATGCAAAGTATAATGAAATTAGCCATTATCAAGCCATAAACATTGAACTTAGTCACGCTTATAGCGTGGCGATCTCATGAACGAAGTGAGTAAATTCCGATACATATAAATTAATACAGCATTGTTTATTAAAATCTTCAACACCTCTTCGGGAATGGATTCATCCGGTCAACATCTACCGGATTCTGAAATAATAAAATTGTATAAAAAGACAGGGTATCCGGAATGGGTTGGTGTATTATTTGAACGGTACACCCATCTGGTCTTTGGTATTTGCCTGAAGTATTTAAAAGATGAGGAAGATTCAAAAGATGCTGTGATGGAGATATTTGAAAGTCTTTTTGAGGACTTGTTGATTCACGATGTAAAGAATTTCAAATCCTGGTTATATAGCGTAAGCAAGAATTTTTGTTTAATGCAATTACGGAAACTAAAAATTATTCCCCGTACAGAAGATATCACCCAAAAAAAAATGAATCATTCCTTTGTGGAATTCATGCAGGAATTGCATCCCTATAAAGAGCAGGAAATCGATGAAATGTTTAATAAACTTCAAGAAGCTATGGGTAAATTAAAACCCGGGCAGGAAAGATGTATTGAGCTGATGTATCTTCAGGAAAAATCATATAAGGAAGTGGCTGAAATCACCGGTTATAATTTAAACCAGGTAAAAAGCTACATACAGAATGGTAAACGCAATCTCGAAAGAATGTTAAAACAACCATATGAATAACCACTTAAATACAGGCCGGTTTTTTAACCAATCCGGATGTCTGTATTTTGATACATTACAACGGTATCAAAGAAAAAATCTGAATTCATCAGAAAGGGAACTGGTGGAAAATCATTTGAAGGAATGTCAGCTATGCAGGGAGGCACTCGAAGGGTTTGCACGTATTCCCGATCAGGTGAGACAGCAGGAACATATTGACTACCTGAAAAAACAACTTTTGGGAAAGATCGTGCAGAGGAAGGTAAAATGGGCAGAGGTAAGTTCCCAAAGATTCAACAGAAAACTTGTGTATATTTCTGTCGCAGCTTCAGTCGCTATTATTATTGGCTTATTTGGAATTTTTTATTCCGACTTTTCTCCCCGGCCTGCAATGATTGCTGATAATATAAAAGAAGAAAAAACGTATAGGGCAGAAGAAGAAGCTGCCTATGCCGAAGAAGAAACGGAAGATTTAGCAGGAATAGAGGAACTGATTAGTGAACCGGCAAAAAAGAGGGATATGAGATCAGAAGACGTTAAGGTTTTACAAATTGAACCGGGAAAAGATATATCGCACCTGGAAAAGACAGAAAGAACTGAGGATAAAATTGCTGAAGTGAATTTCCAGGGGGAAGATACAACAGGGGTTTTACTTGAGGTGGCAGGTGTAGCTTATGCAAAAAGTGTTGCTGAAACTACAGCTAAAGCAATTGCTCAGAATCAGCCGGAAATGTTGGAAGAAGCTGCTGCTAAAGGCAGGGATATAATCGAAAAACCAAGAATTGAAATGGTGGCAGTAGAATACAGCCCTGAAAGCAGAAAAAAACCCAAAACCATTGTTTATGATTCCACACCTGAAGAATCTGAATCAGAAATATTTAATATTGTTGAAGAAATGCCGGAATTTAAAAAGAGAGGTTATAAGGATTTTGAGGAATTCATTCAGAAAAATCTCCGGTATCATGAAGAAGCGGTTGAAAAAGAAATAAGTGGTATTGTAATTGTTCAATTTGTTATTGATGTTACCGGAAAAATCAAAAATATTGAAGTTGTGAAAAAGGTCAATCCTCTCCTGGATAAAGAAGCAGCCAGGGTAATATCTTCATCCCCTAAATGGAAACCGGGTAAACAACAAGGAGTTAAAGTAAAGGTTAATTTAACACATCCTGTTGAATTCAAAATTAAATAAGAGCATAGCTTCGCAAAATAATTAAAAAAGTCAGCGAGATTGGTGTTTTGCAAAGCAAATTTTGTATTTTAATTGGGCAATTTCCCGAACCTTGCAAAGTGCCTATGCTAATTTTCCATACCTGATAATGAATGGTTTTATTAAAAATTGCTTATTTTTAGTATCTTGGTTTTTTTTAATAGTATATAATGGAAGATTTTGTTATTAAATCAACCCATCGAACTCCTTATGTTCATTTAAAGGATGGATTGATTCAAATTATCGGAAGGTCAATTCCTGAAAATCCATCTGTTTTTTATAAGCCTATTTACGATTGGATAGTTAACTATTCAAAAACAATGCATACCCATACTCAAATTGATCTTAATTTTGAATACATAAATACCATATCAACCAAATGGGTTTTCAATATGTTGAAGATCCTTGGTAAAAAGCCTGAAATAAAAGACATAATGAAAATAAACTGGTATTATGAAGAAGGTGATGATGATATGGCTGAACTCGGTAAAATTTTCAAATCCCTTGTAAAATCACCTTTTACCTTTATCGAAACAGAGGAGCAACCTGGCTGAATCTTTTCATTTTATCAGCCGGGACACCCATGCCAGGATGAGCCAGGAAGACAGCAATTGCTCAGGAATTTAAGATGAGAGGATATTACGATGCTGCCGGATGTTTCCATCCGACAGTTAATGATATGGCAAGATTTTAATTACTCCAGTATTCAATGTCAGGTGGAAACACCTGACATCATGTAATATCATGAGGCTGTATCAAAACCCCCAACTATTCATATTTTAGAGCATCGGCTGGATTAGTTAATGCTGTTTTAATGGCTTGAAAGGTTACGGTAAAAAGTGCGATCAACAAAGCCAAAACAGCGGCTAAAGCAAAAACCCACCAGCTCAAAGATGTGCGGTATGCATAATCCTGCAGCCATTGTCTCATGAAATACCAGGCTACAGGTGAGGCAATAAAAATAGATATGATTACTAAAACTGAGAATTCGGTTGATAACAGAATAACAATCCTGGAAACGGTTGCTCCCATCGTTTTGCGGATTCCGATCTCTTTTGTTCGTTGTTCAGCTGTGAAAGATGCCAGTCCAAAAAGCCCAAGACATGCAATAAAAATAGCAATGATGGCAAAATATTTCAATAATGCTCCCATTCTTTCTTCGGTTCGGTACATGCTGTCGAAATCTTCATCAATGAAACTGTAGTCGAACGGATATCCGGGCATAATTTTCTCCCAGGTTTTTTTCAGATAATCCATTGCTTTTGGAACTTCATCGGGTTGGATTCTTACCAATACGAAACTTAGCCATTCTATTGGTGCAACGACAATGGCAAGAGGTTCTATCCTGGAACGAACCGGTTGATAATGAAAGTTTTTCATTACCCCGATAATCTGACCATAAAATCCCATAAAAGAAAATCTTTTCCCCACCGCGTCATCTGTACCCATGATCCTTTCTACTTCTTCGTTTATCAGGAAGTTCGCAATGGTATCTTGCGCTGTATCACTGGTGATATCTCTTGAAAAAGCCCGGCCCGATTTCATTTCAATCTGAAGGGTTTTTATATAATCGAAATCTACGCCTTGCGTTCCGATTAAAACCCTGAGTTCAGGATCTTTCCCTTCCCAATCGGCTCCACTGGAATTACTTCCTATATATGAAGGCCGGGAGGATGAGGCGGTAACACCTAAAATTCTTGGATCTTTCAGGAATTCGCTTTTAATTGTTTCATAGGATCCTTTTATCTCTCCCCGCATAGGTATATACGACAAATGCTCCTTATTAAAGCCTATCTTCTTGTTTCTCATATAGTTTAGCTGGCTATATACCACGATGGTTCCTATAATTAAGAAAATAGAGAGGGTGAACTGGATAACTACAAGAACTTTTCTCAATAAGCCACGTTTTGAACCGGAGCTCAGATCACCTTTTAAAACTCTAACCGGTTGAAAGGATGATAGAAATAAAGCAGGGTAACTCCCTGCCAAAAAGCCGGTTATAATTGCAACGATTATTGTTCCGATAATAAATTCCGGTTTTAATAGAACATTTGCTGAAATTTCTTTCCCTGAAATAGTATTAAAAACCCCGATGAATAAAGAAACCAGGATGATAGCCAATAATAAGGAGATGATAGTAAGGATAAATGATTCACCAAAAAATTGGTTGATAATGTTTTTTCTTTTTCCTCCAACCACCTTTCGAATACCTATTTCTTTAGCCCTGTTTGCTGACCGGGCTGTGGACAGATTCATAAAATTGATGCAGGCAATCAGCAGAATAAAAATGGCAATGGCTGAGAAGATATATACATATTGGATGGCTCCCGGGGAATGGCCGTATCCAAAGTAGCTGTATAGATGAATTTTTGTAAAAGGTGCAATCATATAATCTGTTGTGGATTCGGGATTATGGGTACGCACAACCCGTGTGAGTTTCGCGTTCACCGAATCGGTTGAACTTTTTTCGTAAAGTTTCACAAAAGTACGAATTGAATTAGTTCCCCAACTGTCTGTATACCAGTCCCTTGTTTTCATGAATTCGAATGGCACCAGCATTTCAAATTGCAGGATGGTATTCTTTGGCAGTTTTTTCAAAATTCCCGTTACCTTGAAATCATATTGGTTGTTTACACGGAAACTTTTTCCCATGGGTTCTTCTTTTCCGAAATATTTTTCGGCTATTTCTTCCGTGATGACGATGGAGTAAGGTTCCTCGAGTGCCGTTTCAGGATTGCCCTGTTTTATCGGGAATTTAAACATTTTCAGAAAGGACGGATCTACAGCCCGGATATCATCTTCAAAAAATGAATTTTCGCCATATCTAAAGAGCAATCCCCCTGTACCGGCATATCTTGTTGCTTCCTCGATTTCAGGGATCTCATCTCTCCATACCGGCCCGGAAACATACGGAGTTACATTTACATGATATACTTCCCCTGAATAATACTGGTCTTCTTCAACACGGTAAAGACTGGAAGCACTGGGGTGAAATTTATCAAAACTTAGTTCGTCCTGAACCCAGAGAAGGATCAAAAGGGTACAAGCCAATCCGATGGAAAGGCCTGAAATGTTGATTATGGAAAATCCTTTTTGACGGAAAATGTTTCGTAAGGCAACAAGCAGGTAATTTTTTATCATTGGGTAGTGTGGTTATATAAACAAAAGACTATTAAGTTTAGAGATTGTTACAAAAAAATATTACTCTGCAGATTACCAGTCCGACCGATATCAGCCTACTCGTGCCCCGACCCGTCAAGAAAGCCGGGCAGGCATCCCTTTGTAAGTAGATATTCACGATGTCAGGTGGAAACACCTGACACCATTTTGAAAACGACCCGGAGAGTCGTTCTACAATTAAAGTGTTCTATTTTCTCCCTTTCCTGAGGTATATATTTCCGCTAACAGATTCCAGTTCAATGCTTGTGCCCCCTCCATTGATCGACCCGGAAACTTTACTGCCAACATATCCATGTTTATTCCCGTATTTATCAAAATCAATCTCCAGATTAGTATATATCTCTCCTGTAACTGTTTTCATTCTTAGATCGACCTTTTGATCCGATGCAAGGCTAAGATCAACAAAGCCGCTTATTGATTTTGCATAAAGAGAACCTGAAATTTTATTAATTTCAGCATCTCCACTAATTAGTTTTATATTTAATGGGCCGATAAATTCATCTATTTCTACATCTCCGCTTATTGAGCTAATATTTAATTGTACATTTTTCGGAATAATAACTTCATAATATGTTTCAATTGAAAGAGAGCTTCTATTAATATGTATATTACCTTCCTCATCTTCTTTAAGAATATATTTTCTTTTTAATTTTTTAAGATCTCCATAATTTGAATATATATAAACCCGATCTGGTTTATTCTCAACTTCGAGTTTAAAAACATCATTATCTTCATCACAGTTTATGCTTACTGAAGCATTAACAAAAACTTCCCTTTTATCCCATGTTTTTATTTTTATCAATTCGGCATATTTAAATTCCAGTTTTATTTCTTGCCCGGCTGAAACCGGAATATTCTTTTCTACAATCCTTTGTGCCAATAATTGTAAACTGAAAAGACATATTACAAATAATACACTAATTAATTTTTTCATTTTTCTGTTTTTTAAATATTATTATTCCATAGCCTATAATAATAATTAATATTAATCCTGAAAGGAATAAAAGTTTATTATGCTGGAAAAAATCAGTTATAGTTCATTTCTTCCTCAGATAAACATTCTCATTAATGGAAACCATCTGAATTTCAACTCCTCCTCCATTTATTTTTCCTTTTATTGTCCGTCCTCCTATATAATGCATATCTTTGTCATCATTAAAATCAATATCAAAATTCGAAAATATTTCACCATTTGTTGACTTAAGTTTCAGATTAGCCGGTGTATTAGCAGGCAACGAAATATCAACATCTCCATTTATTGAAGTTAATGATATTGGATTTCCCTGACTAACTTCTTTGAATGTTCCTACAACATCTCCATTTATTGCATATAAAACTGCAGGGCCTGTAATATTCTCAAATTCAATGCCTCCATTAAGGATTTTAGCTTCTACCTCACTAGACAGATCTTTAATATATATATCTTCATCAGCAAAAGGACTGGAACAATCAATTGAAATTGAAACATTCCCCGGAACAAGAAATTTATATATAGCATCCTCTGCCTGCTTTGAAGCAGCTGTAATTTCAAAAACATTATCCGCTTCTTCAACTAAAAGGCCAACACCTGTATTATCGTCGCGTGTCCCATATAATGATTTTAATCCATCTGCTCTTTCCGGACGAGATTTTAATCCTGAAACTGTTATTATTAACTCATTACCACTATGGCCCTCGATTTTTATTTCGCCAAATAATTTAGTAATTGAGATTTTTCCTGGTTGGGGAACTGTAATTCTATATTCCTGGGCTTTTAATCCTATAACACATAATATACTAAGTACTATAGTGCTTGATATATTTCTAATTGTTTTCATTTCATTGGTTTTTTAATAACTTGATAAATAAAATAATTCTGGAATAAATGTTATTTAATGCTATTTTTTTCTCAGATAAATGTTTGCATGGTCCGATTTGATTGAAATATTGACTCCACCACCATTTATTTTTCCTTTAATATGGTTACTGTATGATCTCAATCCTTCCTTTGTTTTATTATACTCAATATCCAGGTTGGAGAATATTTCTCCAAATCCGGCATATAAATCAAGATTTGCAGTTGCCTGAGCAGGTAAAGTAACATCAATGTCTCCATGAGGTGAAACAATTGAGATTGGGCTCCCCTGATTAATCTCAGAAAATACTACATTTATTTCTCCATGTGTACTATAGATATTTGCCGGTCCGGTAATATTTTCCACTTCTATATCGGCATGCTCTGTAATAAGCTTAATTTCATTACTTAAATCTTTTATTGTAACATCATCGCAGTGAACGCTGTTATATTCAACCTGAATAATAATATTCGCAGGCACCAATATTTTTATCCGTCCATCTTCCAGACTCCTTGAAGCCCTGTTCAGTTCAATAACATTATCATTTTCTATCACAGCAATGCCCAACCCTGTATTATCCACAACACCTGAGGCATAAATTGGTTTTAGACCATTTGCTCTTTCCGAAGGTTTGCTTACACCGGTTACTGTAATAATTATTTCATTACCTGTGTGACCTTCGACCAATAATTCTCCCAGCAGATCATTTATTACTAATCTATCTGCCTGGTTTACTGCCTGCTTAAATTCCTGTGACAAAACACCGGAAAAAATAAACATAACTAATCCTAATGTTAAAATGGTTTTTCTAATTGTTTTCATGATATAATAAATTAATAATTAATAATTTTTTTTTCTGTATTTATAAGAGTACTATTAGTCCTTTCTCAGCATTATGTTTTACTTCATCAAGGGTTTCAGTACTGTTTATTATTTTTCTCAGGTAATCTACTGATCTCTCTTCTTCCAGTTCAACCATTATATTTATTAATGTGATCTGAATTAAAGGATCAGATTGTGTCCCCAGGGCTTCAATTAAAGAATCCCGTACCACTTCATTATTTGCAAATTGAAAAAGGGCATTTGCAGCTGCCAAACGTACATTGGCATTTTTATCGTTATTCAGAGTTTTTACCAACGCCTGGATTATTTTATCATTTGGCTGTGATATTTCATTTACATAGCTAACAGCTTTAATTCTTTCACTGGCTGATCCCTGCTGAAGCAAAGTAAACATAACCAATTGTTTCATTTCCAACATATCATTTCTTAAAGCTGTTATTTCAGAATCCCGAAGATCTGAAGTTGAAAAACGTAAATTCAAATTCATTCCTATTAATGCCCCGGTTATTATCAGAGCAAAACCTGCTGCAATCTGTAATAGAGGAGAATTTGTCCATATTTCTCCAAAAGATCTTGAATGATAATATCTTTTCTGATGTTTTAGTCTGTGTAATTTCCGTTTTTCCCTTTCAAGCATTGTATAAAAATTATCTCTCAGGCTGTCTTCCGGTATAACATCTTCCACATCATAAATATCTCCCATAAGATTTTTTAGCTGATTTGCATCATCGAGACAGCTTTCACAATTCTCAAGATGTTTTTCTATTTCTTCTTTCAATTCAGTACTTAATTTACCATCTAAATAATCAACTAATAACTCTTTAATATTTCTACATTTCATTTGCATAGATTTATATTAAACACTCTCGAAATAAACTTCTCTTAATTTATTGATTGCCCTGTGAATTTTAACTTTTACTACTCCCACTGTTGTCCCGTTAATTTTTGATATTTCCTCATACTTTAAACCCTGGAACCTGCTTAATACCAATAATTCTCTTTGTTCTTCAGATAATTTTGCCAACGCACTGTGAAGTTGCTGAAAACGTTCTTTCTTTTCCATCTCATTAATATCAGAGAAATATTCATCGTCCAGGCTTTCAGGTATATAATAATCTGATGTTCGTATTTTATCCTTTTCATAAAAATCTGCCAGGTTATTTCTTGCCATCTGATACATCCATGTCCTGAATTTGTATTCTTCATTATAAGTATGTTTGTACTTAATGATCCGGTAAAAAACATTCTGTGTCAGATCCTGGCTAAGCTCTTTATTAAATGTAAGTCTCAGGAAAAAATTATATAATTTAATACGGTATCTCTCAAAGAGAGGTGACATTGCATCAAGATCTCCATTCCGAACTGTGCTCATTAATGCTTCATCAGTTTCTTTATTCACAAACCCGGGCTTTTTAAATTTGTTCATGGTTACCTGTAATTATATAAAAGGTTACACCCTGTTTGACAGATATCATTAACAATTCATCCTCGATCACTTTCACTGAATGATGTTTTTATTGATTACCGGAAAAATTCTCAAAGGTTACAACATATGTGTAATTTTATCAAGTTAAAGAATTTAGTTAAACCAGAAAAGGAAATCTTATTGTTCTCCAGCGCAACTTTTTTACGCTTAAAGGACTAGTAAAGATACCCGTTTCTGGTTACTCCTCCTTTCAGAAAAGGTTACAGGTGATTGGTTAATAATAGCAACGTATAGCAGACCCAAAGGGTCTTTTATTTTAATTCTTCGAAAACCACTGAAATCTTTTCACAAGTAATTCTTGCATATTTGAAAAATATTAGAAGTCCTTTGGATTTGTTATATGGTTAATGAAATTTAAACCAACAACAATTGAACCTATATGAAAAATAAACGTTCGTTTATTAAACTTAAGGTTTAATGCCAATTAAAAAAAAAACAATAATTGAAAAAGAGATTGCCACCACACAAGCAAAAGAGCAAAAGCTCAGCCGCACCACCCAATCCTTCGCTTTTGCATATTTGCTTTTTGCCGACACATATTATTAATTATGTGTCTATAAACCAAATGATTAATAATCTAATTAAAAATTGACATTACTATTAAAAAATATTAACTTTGAACATAAAATTTTAATCCTTAAAAAGATGAAATCAAAAACCATAATCTCCGTTGTCATCTGTTTATTTTTCTTTAAGATGACCCTTGCTCAAGAAGTAATTAGCACCAACCCGGCACAGAACGCCATTAATGTAAATCGAAACACAACCATAAAGGTGCAATTCGATTCACTTATGAATGGCAGTTCCTTTAACAATAGTTCATTTGTTGTAAATGGCTTAAGAATGGGTTTAATAAGTGGCAGCCTGAACTATACTGACACGGATACCTCGGTAACATTTACTCCTTTACAGGATTTCTGTGCTGGTGAGATTGTTACTGTAGTGTTGACTAAAGATATAAAAACTATAAACGGCACCCAACCGGGTACCGGTTTCGCTTTTAGTTTTACTTCTGCCTCAAATAATGGTTCCGGCATTTTTGCTCCAAAAGTTGATTATGAAACTGGTGGAGAACCTTCTTCAATTATTTCAGCAGATTTTGATCGAGATAACGACCTCGATTTTGCCTCAGCTAATCATATTTCTAATACAGTTTCTATCTTTTTTAATGATGGTAACGGAACTTTTACAAATAAAGCTAATTATGAAACAACGCATGGTACTACTGCAGTTTTCTCAGCTGATTTGAATTCTGATAGTGCTTTAGATTTAGCTGTAACTGGAGAAAGTAACGATATAATTTCTATTCTGCTAAATAAAGGGAACGGTTCTTTTGATAATAAAATTGATTACGAAACGGGAAATGATCCTGTGTCAATTTTTTTGGTTGATTTAGATTCTGATGGTGATATGGATTTAACTACAGCTAATGAGGGATCTAATTCCACTTCTGTTTTGTTAAATAATGGAATTGGAACCTTTGCCATCAAATCTGATTATTTAACAGGAAGTGCACCCCGAAGTATATTTTCAGCAGATATAGATTCAGATGGAGAAATGGATTTATCTATAGCGAATCGGAATCCTTCTAATACAGTATCTATACTTTTAAATATTGGTGATGGCACATTTCCTACTAAAAATGATTACTTAGCTGGAAATGGTCCTTATTCAGTGTCTTTGGCTGATTTCGATAAAGATAGTGATCTTGATTTAGCTGTAGCTGCCTATTATGCAGAATCAAGAGTCTCTATTCTCTTCAATGATGGGAATGGAGCATTTTCTAATAAAATAGATTATAATGTAGGAATTCATCCACATTCCGTCTTTTCTGCTGATTTCAATTCAGATGGCGATATTGATATAGTAGTAGCAAATTGCAATTCAAACACTATTTCTATTTTACTTAATAACGGAGATGGTACATTTGCTGACAAAGCAGATTATGGAGTAGGAGAATCTCCTGTGTCTGTGTTTTCAGCAGATTTTGATAATGATGGTGATATGGATTTGGCTGTAGCTAATTCAAATTCCAATACAGTTTCTATATTACTAAATAGAAATACTCTTCAGGATATTAATTTTTCCTCTAATTCACATAATTTCGGTTCAGCGATTGTGGATGCTTCAAAAACCTGGGATTTGAAGATTTATAATACCGGGGTTTCCGGGAATTTAGAAATCAGCAACATTACATCCGGCACCTCTTATTTTACCGTGGATACGACCAGCGGAACTATTGAACCTGATAGCAGCTTAACCGTATCAGTTACCTTTACTCCCACGAGTATTGGCAACTACAGTGACAGCCTGTGTATTAGCAGTAATGACCCGTATGATCCTATTGTATATGTTTATTTGTCCGGTATATGCGGCACTTTTGTTTCCGGGGAAATTACTGAAGATACCACATGGACAAAAGCCTACAGCCCTTATATTGTAACCGGCAATTTAACCATTAACCCGGATGTTACCCTGAACATCGATCCCGGTGTGGAAGTTAAATTTGATGGATATTATAGTATTACGGTTAATGGGAATTTATTAATTAATGGCACATCTGATGAGAATGTACTTTTTACTTCAGTATATGAACCATATCCCGGAAACTGGAACAGGATTCATTTTAGTTCAACAGGTTCCGGCAATTTAAATTATCTTACATTAAATGGTTCTTCTGATGGAATTTATGCTGAAAATGCCAATTCACTTATCATACATAATTCACTGCTTGATAAAAACAGTAATTACGGTATATATTTGAATTCAACTTCTGCAACTATTAAGAACACAACGATTATAAACAATGGAACAGGGATTTATGGGATATCTTCATCACCTGAAATAGATTACTGCACTATCTCCGATAATACTATTAATGGACTCTATTTTAGTAATAACACTTCTTCACCAATTATTACAAATTCAATCATTATTGATAATAAAGGTTATGGAATTTACTATTCAAATGGTAATGGACAAATTAAGATTAAGGATAATGAGATAACCGGAAATACTAACTGGGGAGTTTATATAGAGGAAGCTTCTTCTGGCACTGAAGTAAAATATAATACCATAAAAACTAATGGTGGAGGTCTCTGTTCTCATACCTATACATTCATAGAAAATAATACTATTTCTGAAAATAATGGGGATGGAATTTATGCCACTAATTCCTCGATTACTATTAAATATAACAGGATAAAGGATAATACGGGTGATGGCATTGAGACTATCGCAGATATTGCTATTGACCAAAATTATATTGCCGGGAATAAGGAGGATGGGATTAAAGCAATATCCAGTCCGGTTATAACTTACAATGAAATAAACAATAACACCAACGACGGTATAGAAACCTCCGGTTTACCTGCCATTAATTATAATAATTTTTCTGATAATACCGGATATGATTTAAAAGCAACCAAACCAGGCACCCAGACCATTAATGCCGAAAACAACTACTGGGGAACAGCCAACGAGAACAATATTAAATCTGAAATATGGGATTACGATGACGATGGAACAATTGTGAAAGTGGATTACTCACCCTATTATAACAATAAGGTGGAACTATTGCCAGTTTCTGGATTTACCGCTCAGACTTTAGCCGGCGGAAAAATAAAACTATCCTGGAATACCCATATCCTGGCCAGTCAATATCTGCTTTATCATGATAACCTGAGCGGTGTTATCGATACCACTTCTGTTTGGATTAGCTTAGATTCTACTTATTTAGAATACACGGTCACCCTTTCGGATGGTGAATATAAACTTGGTATAATTGC
>JAUWBB010000228.1 GCA_030605195.1 Bacteroidota bacterium | reverse complement strand
GTCATACAGCCAAAATCTCCCTTTGACCTCCGGTTCATAAAATCCTTTTGTAAGGTTATTATGGAAAAACCAACATGATACATGATTTTTGATATCTTTTCAGGTGTATATAAACGAGTACAATATGTCCTGTCTTTTATACAACCTTGCTTCTCTGAGATGACTATTTCCCGGGAAAAAATGATATCATTACCCAGTTCTCTTTCCCGTCTGACAGTAATGTCTTTGTTTACTCTATGAGAAGAATTTGATTTGAAGTTGTTTATAACATAATCCCTGTCAGGAAGATCCAAAAGTATTCGACCCCGGGGAAAAAGCAAGCGATAGGCTTCCCTGAGGATATTTACATTTTCATCTTCATTTACGAAATATCCAAAGGAACTGGCCATAATTATTATGAACCGGTAACTCTGTCCTGGTAAGCCTGTATTTCTGGCATCGCCCTGAATAAAAATTGTATTGAGTTTTTCCCTTTTGGCTATTTTTTCACCTGTAGCCAGAAGATACTTTGAATAATCAAGCACTGTTACATACATATATCCTCGTCTGGAAAGTTCCAGCGAATGCCTGCCCTGTCCTCCACACAAATCCAGAATCGAAGAGGATTTATCCAAATCAAGAGTATCTTCCAGAAAATTTACTTCCTGATTGGTCAGTTTTTCATTACAAATCGACCGTGCATCAGAAAGAAGATAGATCTCATCGAAAAGATCTCTCCACCAATTATCATCTACTTTAATACTCATTTTACATGTGCTCCAAAACTAAAAAGTCCGTCAGAAGCAAAAATCGCGGGTGTTCCTTTCCACGGTTGTGATTGCACAATTTGGAGCTCTCCAGGTTCCATGTTTAATCTTAATTCGAGTTCTCCTGATAACCACATTTTTTCCAGGATCAGGCAGTCGGCCCATATACCGGCACAATATCCCGTAAGGGCTTTCATCTGATCCCCGGTAATCAATCTGGGTCGAAGAGCGATTTTAATTGGACCGAGAAGATAGGTAAACTGATAATCCATCGCCAATTTCTTCTGGTGATCAACCACATCAAGAACCTCGCTGTAATCCATGTTCAGGATAGCCTCATTTATCCGTTTTGATGCCTCAGCTATACTCATGGGCGAACGTATAACAGCAAGTGGCTGGACTCCTCCCCCGCTGCCAACATTTGTGGGCACACCACCAAATCTTCCTAAAAATCCATATAAGGTATTATTGCCGAACAAACACCTAAAATCCGTTTGGCAAATAGCCAGGTTGATACATTTTTTTTCCAAATCAAGTTCCGGCATTTCCTCTGCCCATAAGTTCAAAGAAATTTTTTCCTGGACAATATAATTGCCATCTTTCAGCGCGAGGGATACGATATCATCCACATTCAGGTTAATTCCACCAACACTCACACCTTTTCCTGAATATCCACGTTCGGGCTTGAGTACCAGATTCTCCCAGTTAGACCGGGTCCATTCGATGAGGTCCGGTATATCCTCTCCGCCGGGACCATGTGTTCTACGGGGATAAAACTGCCTGGTCCACGGGGTTCGCCGAACCGTTTCCCTATGAAATAAGTTTTTCGTTTCAGGTCTGGTGAGAACCTCAAACATGCTTTTGGCATTGATCGGTTCGGTACCCCTGGGATTGATTACCTTTCCTTCCCGGACGGCTTTTAAAAGGGGATCCAGGTTATGTTTACGGTGTAAATCCAAAAGAACGTTTGTATTAAAATCCATAAAAATGATTGATACAGGTGTGCCTTTGAAACATACACGTCCATCTCTCAGTTCAAGTTCCTGTGGTGCCATAAGAGCGCTTGACAATCCTTTTACCTTGTTTATGTGTTTTACAAGATTGCTGTTTTCAACTACATCTTCTAATGTCTCCTCTTCCGCCACCACGGCAATCATACCGGAATTTGAACCCTCCCTCTTACGATGAGCTTCCCTCAACATACTTACAAAACCATTTACCGGATGCAACAGCGGGTGATCAAAATCCAGATCTATGTCAATTCGTCGGATCTGTAAAAGCTTACGCCATACTGCCTTCCCAATTTTCTGAGTAATACGTTGATAGTCCCAACCACCCGGGCTACCCAGATTCCACTCAGAATGATATCCTAAAAACCGATCCAAAATTACTCCAGCTTCTTAAGTCCACTAATTATTTGCAAATGAAACATGTACACAAAGATAGAATTAATACCTTAAAATTTAGTTTCTTTCATTTTTATCATGGGCGGACGGGATTATTTCATGGGTGTTTCTTGGGAAAAACAAAATTAAGATACACAAAACCTCAGTATTTTGGCATCTTATAAAATTTATTCGCATCTTTAAATGCACTTCTCATTATTTATTTATAATGCAATTATCACCATGACAAACAAACTAAATCCTTCAACCCGGATCCTTATGGGACCGGGGCCAAGCGATGTTCATCCCCGCGTATTAAAAGCCATGGCAACCCCGCTGCTTGGACATCTCGATCCTCAGTTCATTCAGATTATGGACCAGGTAATGGAAATGTTGCGGCAATTGTTTCAAACGGAAAACCAACTAACGTTTGCTGTCTCTGCAACAGGAAGCGCCGGGATGGAAACCTGCTTTGTAAACTTGCTGGAACCGGGGGATGAAGCGATGGTTTGCGTAAACGGGGTATTCGGTAACCGTATGTGCGATATCGTTGAACGCTGTGGTGCAAAACTAATTCGCATTGATGCCGATTGGGGAAGTCATGTAGATCCTGACCAGGTAAAACAGGCTCTTTGTAATTGCAGTCCCAAACTGGTGTCCATTGTTCATGCTGAAACATCAACAGGAGTGTTGCAACCTTTGAAAGATATAAGTAAAATCGTTCATGATACAAGCGCCTTATTTCTTGTTGATACGGTCACTTCTCTGGCTGGAACTGATGTAAGAGTTGATGATTGGGAAATTGATGCTATCTACAGCGGTACCCAGAAATGCATCAGTGCTCCCCCGGGTTTGTCCCCTGTCTCTTTTAATCCAAAGGCAATTGAAATCATGGATCAAAGAAAAACCAGGGTTCAAAGCTGGTATCTGGATTTAAGTTTGGTTAAAAATTACTGGGCCGGAGCTAAACGAGCCTATCACCATACCGCTCCCATTTCCATGGTTTATGCCCTGCATGAAGCACTCAGTCTGATATTTGAGGAAGGACTGGAAAAACGTTTTAAGCGACATCGTCATAATCATGAATTACTCAGGGATGGCCTGGAAGAAATGGGATTTGAATTTGTAGTTGCACCGGAATACCGGCTGCCCATGCTAAATGCCGTGAGAATACCCGAAGGAGTGGATGATATAATTGTTCGAAGAAAACTACTGGATGAGTACAATATTGAAATCGGAGCCGGACTGGGAAATTTTGCCGGAAAAGTGTGGCGAATAGGGCTTATGGGACACAGTTGCGATCAAAATCATGTCAATATGCTTTTGGCTGCCCTCCGGCAAATCATCAATTAACTTAAGTTGCTAGTGTCGTGTCAACAGGCAATTGACTATAACAACTCCATTTACCATAAAATATAAATGAAAAAAGTAAAGCCAAAAGGATTCGAACTGGACCTCCGGAATCGGGTCCGTGGAGATGTTTCATTTGACGAAGTCACCTTAGGCATATACGCGACCGATGCAAGTATATACCAAATCAGACCCATTGCTCTGGCAATACCACGGGATGAAGCCGATGTGAAAGTAATTGTGCAAACTGCCTGTGAGTACAATATTCCAATTCTTCCCCGCGGCGGTGGCACAAGCCTGGGAGGCCAGGCTGCCGGTCCGTCCCTGATTATTGACTTTTCAAAGTACATGAACAGAATTCTTGAAGTGAATATTAAGGACCGCTGGGTACGAGTTCAACCCGGGATTGTACTGGATGAATTAAACATCGTTCTGGCAAATCACAACCTGCACTTCGCCCCCGATCCTGCCACCGGTAACCGGGCAACTATTGGCGGTATGATCGGTAATAATTCTTCCGGTACCAAAAGTATCATTTATGGCATTACCCGTGATCATGTACTGGAGACAAAAGCTCTTTTATCGGATGGAACTGTCCATAATTTTAAGGAACATGCTGTTGAGGAGTATGAACAAATCATCAGATCATCAGGTAAAATGAGCCGTGAGGCAGAAATAATCAGCGGGTTGAAAAAAATCGTTGCAGATAATCATGATGAGATAGAAAAAAGATATCCCAAATTGATGCGTCGCGTTCAGGGTTACAATCTGGATTCTTTTATCAATACAGATCACTGGAATCTTTCAAATCTGATGGTTGGTAGTGAAGGAACGCTTGGTATCGTTCTGGAGGCAAAGCTGAACCTTGAGTCTTTACCAAAATCTAAAGTATTGTGCACCATTCACTTTGATGATTTAGTTGAATCAATTCGAACGGTTGCCCCGATATTAAAACATAAACCTTCCGCGGTGGAGATCCTGGATGCGGATGTAATTATCCATGCGCGTGAAAACCTCAGCATTGCTCCGCTATGCGGTTTTATTGAAGGTAATCCCAAGGCTATTCTGATCGTGGAATTTTTCGGGGATACCATTGAAGAAGTAACCCGTAAAGCCAAATATCTGGCCTCCGATATGCAGAGCCAAAAATTGGGATACTGCTGGCCGGTGATATCCGATCCGGTTAACCAGGCTAAGGTTTGGGCAGTGAGAAAAAACGGCTTGGGGCTAATACTTGGCATCAAAGGAGATAGAAAACCTATTCCTTTTATCGAAGATTCAACTGTTTCAATCGATGTCTTACCGGAATATGTCGACCAGATATTACAATTTTGCAAAAAGCGCGATATCTCTGTAGCAATGTATGCTCATGCAAGTGTCGGTACCATCCATATCCGGCCGGTCCTGAACCTGAAAGACCAGAAAGACATTGATAATATGAAGGACATAGCTGAGTTTTCATTCGGACTGGTTAAAAAATACGGTGGTTCGCTGAGCGGTGAGCATGGTGACGGTCGTGTCCGTAGTCCGCTTTTGGAAAGGTACTTCGGATCACAAATTTATAACGCTCTGAGAGAAGTAAAGAAATTATTTGATCCCGCCGGCTTGATGAACCCGGGAGTAATTATTGATCCAAATCCCATGGATCAGGATCTTCGCTACGGTGCGGAATACAAAACACCTACCATCCACACCGAATATCATTATCGCGAGGATGGTTCATTCGCTCATGCGGTTGAAATGTGCAATGGAGTAGGCGCATGCAGGCAGAACCTTGTTGGAACCATGTGTCCCGGTTACCGGGTTACCCGCGATGAAGAGCATTCAACACGTGGCCGGGCAAATGCCCTTCGCCTTGCTATGACCGGACAATTAGGTTTGGACGGAATGACAAGCAAGATACTGTATGAAGTAATGGACCTTTGTTTATCATGCAAAAGCTGTAAATCGGAATGCCCAAGTAATGTAGATCTGGCAAGACTAAAGAGTGAATTCCTCCAAAAGTATCATGATGCTCACG
>JAUWBB010000203.1 GCA_030605195.1 Bacteroidota bacterium | reverse complement strand
TTACAAAATCCCAATTTCAAATATCTAAATTTTTGTGAATTGTGGCTTGGTCATTTTTTAGATTAATTAGAGCAATTAGGTTAATTAGGTCAATTAATGTTCTTTAATTTCCCGAAGGGTTTCAATTATCAATTGAATTAGAATATTATTTATATTTGTTGAATTTTTAATTAATTTGCGTAGCTATGTTCTAATAAATCTTAAATTTTAGCTTATGAAACCAAGTAAATCCTATTTCCATGTTATCTGGCTAATTGCCTGTATGTGTATTCCTTTTGGATGCAAATACCAAATATCAGATAACCAAAAAGACACCAGAATAAAAAAAATTGATTCATTACAACAGGCCGGGTACGAAATTATTGACCTGCATGCACATTTAAAAGGTGGTCTTACAATGGATCAACTGCTGAAACATTCTCGGAAAACAGGAATAAAATACGGTGTTGCTGCAAATTGCGGTGTTGGATTTCCCATTCAAAACGACTCTGCTTTGAGTGTTTATTACCATTCAGTTAAAGATTTCCCCGTTTATCTTGCTATGCAGGCCGAGGGCAGAGAATGGATTAATTTGTTTTCTCCCGATACAATTGCCTTGTTCGACTATGTGTTTACCGATGCTATGACTTATTATGATGCAAAAGGGCGAAGGACACGACTTTGGATCAAGGATGAGGTGTTTATTGAAAATGTGGATTCGTTTATGAATTACTATGTCAGCCAAATTGTTGAGATTCTGAATAATGAACCCTTCAATATCTATGTAAATCCTACATACCTGCCTGAAATTATTACTGACAGGTACGATGAATTGTGGACTGTTGAAAGTATGCAGCAGGTAATAAATGCATTAAAAGAAAATAATATTGCATTGGAGATTAATTCGAGGTTTAGAATTCCTTCTGCCGATTTTATAAAAAGAGCAAAACAGAAAGGTGTAAAGTTTACTCTGGGAACAAACAATGGAAATTCCGATTTGGGCTACCTGGAATATAGTCTTCAGATGATTGATGAATGCGGACTAACACCGGATGATTTTTGGAAACCTAAAAAGAATAACATAAATATAATCCAAACAATCCAATGAAGAAATACATCCTGGCTTTAGATTCAGGCACTACCAGTAACAGGGCCATCCTGTTTGATCATTCGGGTCAGATACTCAACGTATCACAACGCGAATTTGAACAAATATTTCCCAAACCGGGATGGGTGGAACACAACCCTGAAGAAATCTGGTCGACCCAAAAATCCGTGGTACATGATGTACTCGAAAAACAGGGTGTCACCGCCGGTGATATTGCGGCAATCGGAATAACCAACCAAAGAGAAACCACCCTGGTATGGGACAAAGAAACCGGTTTGCCCATCCATAATGCCATTGTTTGGCAGGACCGGAGGACAGCCGGGTTTTGCGACCAATTGAAAAATAATGGAGTTGACATAATGATTAAGGAAAAAACCGGACTTGTGGTAGATGCCTACTTTTCCGGCTCAAAAATAAAATGGATCCTTGATAACATGCCCGGAGCCAGGGAAAAAGCTCAACAAGGTAAACTGGCATTTGGCACTGTGGATACATGGTTGGTGTGGCGTTTGACAAATGGACAAAAACACATTACGGAAGTAAGTAATGCAAGCCGAACCATGCTGTTTAATATTCATACCCTGACCTGGGATAAAGAGCTGCTGAAAATATTTGATCTTCCTTCAAGCATGTTACCCGAAGTTAGATCAAGCAGTGAAGTAATTGGACATACAGTCAAAGAGCATTTCGGTGGAGAAATACCAATTGCCGGTATTGCCGGAGACCAGCAGGCAGCCCTGTTCGGTCAGATGTGTGTAGATAAAGGCATGGCAAAAAACACCTATGGCACTGGCTGTTTCGTTATGATGAATACCGGAACCGAGGCCATTTTTTCTCAGTATAACTTACTAACTACCATCGCCTGGAAAATTAAACAAGAGGTTTGTTATGCCCTGGAAGGAAGTATTTTTATTGGTGGCGCAGTTGTGCAGTGGTTAAGAGACCAATTGCACATCATAAAATCTTCTTCGGAAGTAGAAAGTTTGGCTCGAACGGTAAAAGATAACGGAGGTGTGTATTTTGTGCCGGCTTTTGTGGGGCTCGGTGCTCCACACTGGGACCAATATGCTACAGGAACCATTATTGGAATTACCCGCGGTACGTCGGATGCACATATCGCCAGAGCAGCCCTGGAAGCTATTACTTTACAATCGATGGATGTAATTAATGCTATGGCAAAAGATTCAGGTATCGATCTTACGGAACTAAGGGTAGATGGGGGTGCTGCAGCTAACGATCTGCTCATGCAAATACAGGCTAATGCAATTCATGCAAAAGTGATTCGCCCCGGAATTATCGAAACTACTGCTCTCGGAGCTGCCTATCTGGCAGGTCTGGCAGTGGGCTACTGGGAGAGTATAGATGACATTAAACAGCAATGGCAAGTGGAAAAGGTATTTGAACCGGAAGCTGATTCAGAGGGTTTTTACATAGTGATCGAAAATTGGAACAAAGCCCTGGAGCGAAGTAAACAATGGTATACATCCTAATCTGGATAAACAGAAAAAGCCCTTCGGGGAAATTTAAATAAATTGATCTAATTACTAATTGACCTAAAAAATGACAAAACCCCAAAAATCAAAATACAAACAAACTTCAAATAACAATGTTCAAAATTCAAAACTGTTTGAAACATTGGGATTTAGAAAATTGTAATTTATTTGAGATTTGTTATTTGTATTTTGGAATTTTCTCATTCACTTCATAAGTTCTGAATTAATAGACAGACTCTAATTAGTTAGAAATACAATTTTTATGAAAAGAGAATTAATGCTTAAAAAAATATCCCGCGAAGAGCTATGGGATATAGTAATAATAGGTGGCGGCGCAACAGGACTTGGCACGACCCTGGATGCAACATCCAGGGGATTTAAAACCCTGTTGCTGGAACAAAACGATTTTGCCAAAGGTACCTCAAGCAGAAGTACCAAACTCGTTCACGGTGGTGTAAGATACTTGCAACAGGGAGATGTTTCCCTGGTTTTTGAAGCATTGAAAGAACGAGGGTTAATGTTTCGAAACGCCCCGCACCTTGTAAGAAACCAATCATTCGTGATACCTATCTACGACTGGTGGGGAGGTCCGTTTTATACCGTCGGTCTGAAAGTATATGATTTTATGGCCGGCAAATTGGGATTAGGCCCTTCCAAATATATTTCAAAAAAAGAAACGATTAAAGCTTTACCCAATGTGGAGAGAAAAGGTCTGAAGGCAGGCATGATCTATCACGATGGGCAGTTTGATGATGCGAGAATGGCTATGAGCCTGGCACAAACATGTGTGGATTATGGAGGTACTGTTATAAATTACATGAAAGTAACCAAAATCACAAAAGAAAAAGACATTGTATCCGGTGTGGTAGCCATAGATCAGGAAAACCACCAAAAGCATACCATAAAAGCTAAAGTTGTCGTCAATGCAACAGGAGTTTTCGCTGATGAAATTAAAAAAATGGACGACCCGGCAACGAAAGAAATGATTGTACCCAGTATTGGAGTACATTTAGTGATCGACAAAGATTTCCTGCCAGGCAATCATGCTGTTATGGTACCACAAACCAGTGATGACAGAGTGTTGTTTGCAGTACCATGGTATAACAAAGTAATATTAGGTACTACTGATTCCCTTGTTGATTTGCCTTCTTTAGAACCCAGGGCATCAGAGAAAGATATTGATTTTATCCTTGAAACTGCCGGTCAGTATTTAGTAAAACAACCCACAAGAAAAGATATTTTAAGTGTATTCGCAGGATTGAGACCCCTGGCTATGCCTGAGAAAGAAGAAAAAGCCACTAAGGAAATTTCAAGACATCATAAAGTGATGATTTCCGTTTCCGGATTGATCACTATCATTGGAGGTAAATGGACAACTTACCGTAAAATGGCGGAAGATATAATTGATAATGCCATTATGATTGGTGAATTACCGGAAAGAAAATGTATAACACACCATTTGTTGATTCACGGTTATAATATAAATACCGATGCAAATAGCAATCCAATGTCTGTGTATGGACTTGACCAGGCAAAAGTTCTAAATATTGAAGAAGAATCTGAAAAGTTTAAAGGTTATTTAAGTGAATCTCTTCAAATTAGAAAAGCCCAGGTTATATGGGCTGTGAGAGAAGAAATGGGCAGAACCGTTGAAGACGTATTGGCCAGAAGAACAAGGGCACTTTTCTTAGATGCCAGGGAAAGTTTACGCGTTGCACCTGAAACAGCTAAATTAATGGCTGAAGAATTTGGCTATGGCGAAGACTGGGTGAAAAATCAAATCGTTCAATACTCAGAACTGGCAAAAGGATATTTGATCTAATTTCTAATTGACTTAATTTCTAATTGACCTAATTTCTAATTAAACTACAAAAATGACAGAATATTTTGCTGAATTCGTTGGAACCTTTATCCTTGTTCTTCTTGGAAACGGTGCAGTAGCCAATGTTGTTCTCAGAAATACCAAAGGAGAGAATTCCGGATGGATTGTAATAACAGCCGGCTGGGGTATGGCTGTGTTCATTGCCGTACTTGCGGTTGGGCCGATAAGTGGCGCTCATATCAATCCGGCTGTAACATTAGGGCTGGCCACTTCCGGATTATTTGAATGGGCTAAAGTAGCACCATTTATTATAGCTCAGATGTTGGGCGCAATGGCCGGCGGTTACCTGGTATATTTATTCTACCACGATCATTTTAAAGTCACTGACAACATGGATGCAAAAATGGCTTGTTTTTGCACAATACCGAATATCAGGAATAAGAAGGTCAACTTTTTGTCAGAAACCGTTGGCACTTTTGTACTTGTATTCGCAGTATTATTTATTAATTTACCTTTTATCGAAATAGAGGGAATGGATAATGTGAAGGTAGGATTGGGCTCACTGGAAGCATTACCCGTAGGTTTAGTCGTGTTCGCTATCGGACTTAGTCTTGGAGGAACTACCGGTTATGCAATTAATCCGGCCCGCGACCTTGGTCCCAGGTTAATACATTCCATCCTGCCTATGAAAGCAAAAAGAGACAGCGACTGGTCTTATTCCTGGATACCTGTCGCCGGTCCCTTTTGCGGTGCAATCATTGCAGCCCTGCTCTATTTTTTCATTAACTGGATGTCAGGGTAATAAGGTTCATCCGGAAAATGGATAGGTGTCAGGTGGAATAATGGAATAATGGAAAGATGGAATAGTGGAATGATGGAAGAATGGAAAGAAAAAACAGTATCTAATTATTCGCTGATCGCTCATGAAGATATTGATTCTTCTCATGGCATCAGCAGAAATATTGCAGAAGGATATTAATACGATGCTGTCGGATGTTTCCATCCGACAGTTAATGATATGGCAAGATTTTAATTACTCCAGTATTCAATGTCAGGTGGAAACACCTGACATCATGAAAGGATATTCAAAACGAAGTATAAAAGAATATCTTGATTTTTTAAATATAGCATTGGGTTCAAGTGGAGAATATCATTCTTGCATAATTAGTTTCTTTAAAGCAAACCAGATAACAAAGGAAGAATTTGAACAAATGGACAAACTTCATTATAAAACCGAAAATGAGTTAATCCAATTAATAAAATCTTTACAAAAAAAAATGAAGGAGGGTAATTGGGATGATAAATTCTAACAAATTAAAGAGGATTAATGGTGAATTTTCACGTTTAAATCCATATTCCCTGCCCGTCTGGTCAGGCGGGCATTATTCCAACATTCCAACCTTCCTCCGAAGGAGTGCCTATGGCACAATGTTCCAGGATAACTACGCGTTATCCTGAAGAACCAGTAATAAGTATCTAATTCAATTGATTATTGTCCTCAACACGATCAAACTATGAAAAAATTTAACAGAAGAGATTTTCTCAAAGTCGCTGTTGCAACGCCCCTGGTAG
>JAUWBB010000241.1 GCA_030605195.1 Bacteroidota bacterium | reverse complement strand
CCCTCCAGTCATGTTCAAGTAATCCCAGGCTGATTGCGAGTTTAATAATTCTTTCAGCACGTTTCACCACCGGAGGATCGATCATTTTTGTCCCAAGAGAAACCACACCTAATCCTTTTTCCTTTGCTTTTATAAAAGCATTAACAATGTGTTTGGCTTTTTCGATTTCCTCCGTTTCCGGAGCATAACTCTTTTGAATAACTTTGATTTGTCTTGGATGAATACAACCCATCCCTTCAAACCCAAGCGATCTGGAAATTTTCACTGTTTCCTGCAAACCTTCCATATCACCCACATCAGAGTATACAGAATCAATGGGTTGAATATTTGCAGCTTTACACGCATTAACCAGTCTGGTTCTCGCGTAAAAGGATTCCGTTGCTTCTTGTGTACGCCTGGTGCCTATATCAGCCGTAAAATCTTCCAAACCGATAGCCATCGCTACTATGTTTTTGGAGGCTGTTGCAATTTCAAAAGATTTTTCCACACCCAGGGCACTCTCAATTATCGGCATCAGGAAAACATCTTTATTAACCTTATAATGGCTTTTTGTCTTTTCAATCTCTTTTTCCAGGGTTTTTATTTGTTCAGGATATTCACATTTGGGAACCAACAGTATATGTACATTATGCGGAACAACATATTTTAAATCAACTAACCCCTCCGGTAACTGGTTTATACGAACCATCCTCTCAACTCCGTAAAAATTCACCTGGCGCAGTGCATTTCTAACCAGGAATCGTGCTTCTGATTTTTTAGCCGGTGCAACCGAATCCTCCAGATCAAGAATGACCCCGTCTGGTCTGTGAATACCTGCATTGATCATCATACCTGGCGTATTTCCGGGAAGGTATAGCCTTGAAAACCGGAACCTCTCGCGAACAGCCGGATAATCGTTTTCTTCTAACATATAAGGCAGATACTCTTTGTCTGTTTCGATGATTTGTTTTACAGTTGCTTCAATTCGGGCAGAAATAACAAAAGGCAGTGCACCACTGTCTACAACAAAAAGACTGGCATGTTTAATCCCGAAATGGTTTATAACCTCCTTGCATAAAGCCAGGATAGACTTACCATACATTGACTTAACTTTCGATTTTAAATCAATCTGAATTCCACCTGTTTTCTTTAATTCGAGTGTGATAAAACAGTCAGATCGTACCCTGGGTCCGGTATTTCCGGCTTCAGCGAGTCTATGTTGTTGTTTCACTTTATGATGATTTCATGTTTAATAAATATAATCCTGATTTGCTCATAAATATATAAATTTTGAACTAAAGTTCTGATATTTATATAGATTTGTTTTATTTTTGGACATCGTATTTTACCCCTCTGTCCGCAAGCGGACATCTCCCCTACAAGCAGGAGAGAATATAAGTAACTCCGCGGCAAGCTGCCCGCCGCTTCGCTTTGGCAGGCGGGGCTGCGGATAATTTGTTAAATTAAACTTTGTTGAAAATGAAAAAAGTTTTATTAACCACTTTATTAATTGGCTTTTTAAGCATCTTGAATTTATCTGCCCAGGGTTACAATACTGGTATAGGTCTCCGTGGAGGACTGGCACAAGGTGTTACCATTAAGCATTTTTTAGGAAAAACGAATAATGCAATTGAAGGAATTCTGGCTATTCGATGGGACGGACCATTTATTACCGGTTTATACGAAATTCATGATGATCCGTTCAAAGTAGACGGGTTGCAATGGTTCTATGGTTTTGGAGCCCACATTGGATTCTGGGAGGAAACCAAAATTGGTGTTGATTTTATCCTTGGTTTGGAATATACTTTCGAGGAGATTCCGGTAAATGTTACCCTCGACTGGAAACCTGCAATAAACCTGGTAGGTGGTGGTTATTGGGCTGATGGTTTTGCCCTGTCAGTAAGGTATGTCTTTTAATTTTTTCAACAAATTCCCCTACTAAAACTAACCCCGGCAGGGCTATGAACCCCTGTCGGGGTTTTGACAATCTTATTCCTTCTTCTCACATAACTCTGTCAACACCCCAAAGGTTGACTTAGGGTGCAAAAAGGCAATATCCAACCCTTCAGCACCTTTCCGGGATATTTTGTCAATCAATTGAACCCCCTTTGATTCCACTGCCTTTAACCTGTCTTCTATATTTTCTACAGCAAAGGCAATATGATGGATCCCCTCTCCTTTCCTTTTTATAAATCTTCCGATCGGACCTTCCGGATCGGTTGGCTCCAGCAATTCAATCTTGGTTTGTCCAACCTGAAAAAACGCTGTTCTAACCTTTTGATCCTTAACCTCTTCAATATTATAACATATTAGCCCCAAGACATTTTCATAAAAAGGTATCGTTTCTTCCAGACTTTTCACTGCAATTCCAATGTGTTCAATATGTGATGGTTTCATTATTTTATTATTTAATTTATTTGCAAAATTAAGAATAAAAACAAAAAAAGAGACTTCCTAAAACTGGATAGTTACTAAAAAAATATTTTACTTTTGTGCATTGCGAACCTTATTTTTCCTGCACTAATGAAAAGTTATTTCTCCAACCTTTTATTTCTTTTTCAAAGGCTATTTCTGGTACTTATACTGTTCCTGATAACCCGTTTATTATTTTGGATACTGAATTACAGTTACTTTTCATCTCTTGGTACATTGGAAACCCTTAAACTATTTTTCTTTGGGATTCAATTCGATATTTCTGCCATAATAGGATTCAATTCACTATTTATCCTGTTGCACCTGCTCCCCGGAAACTATAAGTACCACAAGAATTACCAGCTTGCTTTGAGAATAATTTTCCTGACCGTCAACACATTTATTCTTGCAGGAAATTTCATCGATTGTGAATATTTTAAATTCACCAACAAGCGAATCACTGCCGATATCATTAAATATGTATTTCTCAGCAATGATACCATCAACCTGATACCCCAATTTATCAAGGATTTCTGGTACCTTCTCCTGGGATGGATCCTCCTGATGACGGCTACATGGTTTATCTATCCGGCACAAAAACAAAATATTAAGAATCAGTCAATTAAACCCTTTGGGTATATTCTCCAGGGTGTCTTGTCTGTTTTGCTTCTGGGAATTTTTCTTGTTGGTTTCAGGGGTATCCGGCTTAAACCCTATCGAATCATTGATTCCACAAGGTATACTAAAACCCAATTCACCACACTTGTTTTGAATACTCCGTTCACTTTTCTAAAGACCATCAATAAATCGGACTTCCGGTTAAAAAATTATTTTCCTGAAGAAGAAATTAAAAACTTCTATGATCCGGTTCACCGGTTTGAAACAGAAAAGGATTTCAGTTATCAGAACGTAGTTATTATTATACTCGAGAGTTTTTCAAGGGAATATATTGGTTCATATAACCCATATAATGGATATACACCTTTTCTCGACTCTCTGATCGCCCATAGTCTTGTATTTCCAAATTCCTATGCAAACGGCAAAAGGTCGATTGAAGCCATGCCATCCATTATTGCCTCCCTGCCTACATTAATGAATGATTCATATATTTCCTCCAGCTATTCAACAAACTCGGTAACCAGTTTAGCCAATTTATTAGAAAAGAAAGGCTATTCCACTTCCTTTTTCCACGGTGGATCAAACGGGACCATGGGATTTGATAATTTTGCCAATATTGCTGGAATTGATGAATATTATGGAAGAAATGAATACAATAACGAAGCAGATTATGACGGGAACTGGGGTATTTATGATGAGGAATTTCTCCAGTATTTTGCCATAAAATTAAATTCATTCCGGCAACCGTTCTTCAGCACTTTGTTTACCCTTTCTTCTCACCATCCCTATAGTGTTCCTGATAAATACAAAGGTAAATTCCGGAAGGGAGAGCTAAATATCCATGAAGTTATTCAATATACGGATTATGCTTTGAAAAAGTTTTTCGAAACTGCATCTGTTATGCCCTGGTATTCAAATACACTGTTTGTAATAACCGCTGATCATCCAGCCCTGGCAAGTTTACCTTACTACCGGAACAAGGTTGGACAATACGCCGTCCCCATTTTCTTTTTTCATCCTTCCGATTCCAGCCTCATAGGTACTTATCAAACCCTTATCCAGCATTGCGATATCCTTCCTTCGGTAATGAACTACCTGAATTATGATGAACCGTTTTTCAGCTTTGGTTATCCGGTTTTTGATAAAACCTCTGATCATTTTGTGATCAATTATACCAATGGATTATATCATCTGATACAACAAAATTATTGTTTGTTTTTTGATGGTTCCGGGAGCGTTTCATTATACAATCTGAAGACTGACAGTCTTATTCAGAACAACCTGCTTGGTAAAGTTCCGGAAGTTCAATCCGGCCTTGAAAATAAAATAAAGGCGATTATTCAAACTTACAATAATCGCCTTATCAACAATGAGATGGTGGTGAAAGATAATTAGACTACTCTACCTTACCCTTTTCCCCTTTCAATAATCCGTTCTTTTTCTTTTTTCCTGATGGCCAGTATTTTTCTTCATACATCCACGGTTCAATTTTAATTTCTTCCTCAATTTCCTCCTCGACCAACGCCCTGATCACCTGGTCTAATTTTTCTATCTCACTTTCAAACAATTCATCTTTTGTGATCACTCCCCAATTCGATTCTGTTATTTCACTCCAATCAATTTCAATTTGAGGATCCTCTTCTTCAATTAAAAGTTCTGCTAACCGTTCCGGAGTAACAACATACGCATCGTAATCAAATGCTTTACTCTCAGTCTTTGCTTCTTCCCCTTTCAGGATCTCATTTTTATTAACCTTTGCTTTCCTGGAAGAAGGCCAAAAAGATTCATCATACATCCATTCTTCGATGAGGATCTTCTCCTCTACTGCCTCTTTGAGAATAAAATCCAACGCGGTACTAAAGTTAGCTTCACTAAATTTATTCTCTTTGGTTTCTTCATTCTGTTCTGCTTCTTCTTCAGTAACAACTGAACCATTCTGCTCCTCACCGGATTCCATTTTATGGTTACCTGAATATTCATATTTTTTAGTTTTATTATTTACTGTTTCGTAAGTGTTATTCAGTAAAGAAAATCCAGATAGAAAAAGTATGAAGCAAAAAATACCCAGAACAGTCAGAATAAATGCTAATCCCAATGGTTTGGGAAATCCGTTTTTGTCAAATGCATGTGCTTTCATTTTTAAGTCCTCCTAATAATTAGTTATACTTTTATCAAATTTTCTAATATAAAGATACGACATCAGAAAGGCTAAAGTCTAATAGATATATCCCCGTGTTTAACAGAAATGTTGCAATTTGGGTGCAGGAAGGGGAGATTAGTAGATTATTTTATGGTAT
>JAUWBB010000215.1 GCA_030605195.1 Bacteroidota bacterium | reverse complement strand
TTACGATACTTCATGTTATCAAGTTCGCCTTCGAGAGCAGCATTCAGCATATTCCTGGTATGACGGATACTGATCCGTTTTCCAACGCCAAACTTGCCTCCTACCCATCCGGTATTTACCAGCCAGACTCTTGCCCCAACTTTTTCGACTTTTTTTCTGAGCAGATCGGCATAATAAAACGGATGATGAACCATAAACGGGGCGCCAAAACAGGCACTAAAGGTAATCTCCGGCTCAATTCCAAGTCCGAGTTCCGTTCCGGCAATCTTCGAGGTATACCCGCTTATAAAATGATAAATTGCCTGATTCATATCAAGCATTGCAATGGGTGGCAGAACTCCCTGTGCATCAGCCGTAAGAAAAACCACATTTTTCGGATGAGCCTTGACCATTTTTTCATGTACTGCATTGGGTATAAAATCCAATGGGTATGATGCTCTTGTATTTTCCGTTAAATGATCATCGTCCAGATCTACTTTTCTTGAAGCCGGATCAAATATCACATTCTCCAGGATCGTTCCAAACTTACGTGTACAATTATAAATCTCCGGTTCATGCTCTGCTGAAAGCCGTATTACCTTTGCATAACAGCCTGCCTCAAAATTAAAAATACCTTTATCGCTCCATCCGTGCTCATCATCTCCAATCAGTTTCCTTTTTGGATCGGCTGACAAGGTAGTCTTCCCCGTTCCGCTTAAACCAAAAAACAAGGCAACATCATTGTCTTTTCCAATATTTGCTGAACAATGCATAGCCATAATATTTTGCAAAGGAAGCAGATAATTCATTATTGTAAAGGCTGTTTTCTTTATCTCCCCCGCGTAGCTGGAATTGGCAATAATTGCCAGGCGTCTTTCAAAGTTTATCACAATTGCCGTTTCACTAAGCGTTCCATCCACTCTGGGATCCAACTTAAACGAAGATGCAACAAGTATTGTAAAACCCGGAATAAACTGCTTCAATTCATCACGGTCGTTTATAGTAATAAACATATTTCTTGCAAAATGACTTTGCCAGGCTTTTTCAGAAATCACACGGACCGGAAGTCGGTAATTTGGATCTGCACCGGCATAAACATCCTGAACAAAAAGCTCCTCTCCCTGCAGATATGCCTGAAGCCGGGTAAGGATTCCGTCAAATTTCTGTTGACTCATGGGCCGATTGTATTCACCCCAGTCAATCTTATCCGAAGTGTCAGGTTCATAAACAAAATATTTGTCGTTCGCGGCCCGGGCTGTCCATTTGCCGGTATTTACCAGGAAAGGGCCTCCCTGAACCATTTTGCCTTCTCCCCTGAATATTGCCTCTTCATATAAAGCAGCAGTTGGCAGGTTCCAATAAACCTGATCCATGTGAAGTAAACCATGATTTTCCAAACCAAAGTCACATTTCAGTTCTTCAGCATGCTTAATAGCAGGCGTATTGAATTTAAGATATTTTGTCATAACCAGTCCCTAACTAATTTACGTTCGGCAATATACAATTCATTGGGTGAATTAGGATCGAGAGCCCACTTTAGACGCTCAATCCCTTCGATAATGTCTTTTATTGAACCACAAGTGGAAAGACGAAGATAACCGTCCAAACCAAATTCTTTACCCGGCATGGTTAAAACCCTAACCTTATCCAGCAGGAATTTTGATAATCTAACCGAATCCTTATCATAGACACTAAAATCGGCAAAAACATAGAATGTTCCATCGGGTTTGGTTGCTTTAATGCCATCAAATGCATTAAGTTGGTCCATCAATACACGGCGATTATTTTCAAGTGTCAGCCTCAGGCTTTCCACACCTGATTGAACACCGTTAAGTGCACCCAGCGCTGCTTTCTGCAGTAAAACCGATGGGCCGGCTGTTTGGTGTCCCTGAATATTGGACATAACCTTGATCAGTTTTTTATTGGCTACTGCCCAACCTATCCTGAAACCGGTCATTGCATACTGTTTTGACACGCCGTTCACAATAATGATCTTCGAATTCTCACTTAGATCCGTTGCATGTTCATAACAGACCACTGCTTTTTTCCCCTCGAAAACCAGGCGATGGTATATATCGTCCATGATAAGATAGAGTCCCTCTTTTTCACAAAACTGCACAATCTCGGAAATAAACTTTTCCGAATACAGCGCACCGGTGGGATTGTTAGGAGTATTAAGGATAATGGCTTTTGTGTAGGTTGTTACATTTTGCTCAATATCCTGAAATCGTGGATAAAAGGTTCCGTCTTCAGGTACAACCGGTACAGGTATGGCACCACAAAGTTTTATCATATCAGGGTAGCTCACCCAATAGGGAGAAGGAAAAATCACTTCATCCTGTGGATCAAGGATTGCCTGAAAAGCAACCATAATGGCTTGCTTGACACCTCCGGATACTATTACATTTTCGGGTTCTACTTTTCGGTGGTAAAATTCTTCGGTGTACCGGATAATAGCTTGTTTTAATTCCAGAATCCCATCAACCGGAGTATATCGTACTTCACCTGTATTCAGTAGCCCGGTAAGGCTTGTAATAGCATCAATGGGAACCCTGGTCTTTGGTTCACCACCACCCAAATGAATGATCGGCTCCCCTTTTTGCCTTAGAAGCGCCGCAATCTCATTTAACTTTAACGTGGCGGATTCTCCAATAGATTTTCCAATAATGCTGATACTCATGCTTAAATATTTCAGTTCTGGTTTTATTGTTTCGTTACTATTTAGTTTTGAGGAGTCTTTATATTGGTTCCTGGTTTCTGGTTCCAGTTCCAGCAAGCTACCACATAAACCACTCGAACCTCAATCCTTCCTTCCCAGACTATGCCAGGTCCAGTGGACGCTGGCAGGTCTTTTTCCAGCCGAATACAATTCGGCTCTACATCAGTCCCGAATCTTCAATATCCTCTTTACTTTCATCTTATAACTAATAACTTATAACATTCTATTTCCACTGGGATTACAAAAGTCATAAAAAAATATGAGAAAATTACGCAAAATGATTAATATTGTATAACATATAATACCAAACCGTCATCAAACAATTACATAATAAAAATCCAAGATATGGAGATTCTGGAGATATTAAAATACACACTGCCTGCCCTGATTGTCTTTTTTACTGCCTATTTGCTTATCAGGTCTTTTATCAGAAATGATCAGAAAAGGAGAAATCAGGAAATAATCCTGCAAAATCAGAAAACCATCACTCCTATCCGTCTACAAGCTTATGAAAGGGTTACCCTCCTTCTTGAGCGGATTTCTCTTGAATCACTGATAATGAGAGTTAATAAACCTGGTATGACATGCCAGCAACTTCACCAGGCCATGCTAAGCACGATCAGAGCAGAATTTGAACATAATCATTCACAACAGATTTATATTACCACTAAGGCGTGGGCAGTAATTAAAAATGCCAGGGTAAAGATTACAAAGATTATAAATACATCAGCCGATAAGATAAAACCCAAGGACCCGGCATTGAAATTAAGCACTCTGATCCTTGAGACAATGATGGAAATGGACAAGGTACCCACTCGGGTGGCTATAGATTTCCTGAAAAGTGAAGTAAACCAGGTATTTTAATTACATCAATTCTATACTCCGCTTCACGAATTTATCTAACTCTTCTCCTTTCAGCATATTATTAGAGAGCAAGGCAAGATCAATGATCTGCTTTACCAATTTGTTTTTCTTTCCATAGTCCGTCAGGATTTTAGTCTTTTTTTCTTCCAGTTCCTTTATTTCACCTTTCAGGTCAGATATACGATCCTTTTCCTCCTGATTAATCTCTTCGTCTTTCTTTACCGGCTTCGAGAGGCTTCATCTTTTCTTTGATCTTTTCAACCTTCTCTCCTACCTTCTTTTCCATTTCATTTACAACTTTCTCAATAAGCGGATGATTGGCATTCACCACCAAATTATAATTATCGGGTATATCCCTGTAAAAGCCCATTTCACCACCAAGCGCAGACATGTCTTTCATTCTACGCATAAATTCGGATTGTGTAATGATCATTGGATTATCATTCTCCTTAAGACTTTCAAATATCACCATAAATTTATCGCTATTATGTATCTGGCTTTTTATAACAGGAGTTAAATGATCCTTTTGTTCACCGGTTAATTTTGACTCAGTGGTTTCTTCCTTTTGGATCAGCTTATCGATTACATCAGAATCAACTCTTACAAATCTGGAATCCTTAAATTTCTGCTCCAACTGGTTAATGAAATGTGTATCCAATTGACCTTCCATTAATAAAACATCATATCCTTTGGCCCTGGCAATTTCGATAAAGCTGAATTGTTCTTCTTTATGAGTTGAATAGAGATAAATAACCGTCTTGTTTTTATCGGTTTGGTTTTCCTTTATTATTTTTTCATATTCCTCAAATGTAAAGTATTTCCCATCCGTGTTTTTCAACAGGGCAAATTTTGAAGCCTTTTCATAAAATTTCTCCTCGGTGATCATTCCATATTCTATGAATAATCTAATGTCATCCCATTTCTTTTCAAATTCCTTTCGATCTTTTTTGAAGATTTCGGATAACCGGTCAGCAACCTTTTTCATAATATGGCTTGATATTTTTTTAACATTTGAATCACTCTGTAAAAAACTTCTTGAAATATTAAGGGGTATATCGGGTGAATCAAGTACCCCATGTAATAATGTTAAAAAATCAGGAACAATTCCTTCCACTGAATCGGTAACAAAAACCTGGTTGCAATAAAGCTGAATTTTGTTTTTCTGAATTTCGATATTGTTCTTGATTCGCGGGAAATACAAGATACCTGTTAGATTAAATGGATAATCAACGTTCAAATGTATATTAAAGAGTGGATCATCGGCGACAGGATACAATTCGTGGTAAAAGTTTGTATAATCTTCATCCTTCAGTTCAGACGGTTTCCTGGTCCAGGCAGGTTTTGTATTGTTAATGATATTATCCTTGTCAGTGTCAACATGCTTTCCATCTTTCCATTCCTTTACTTTTCCGAAAGCAATTTCAACAGGAAGAAACTTGCAATATTTCTTTAATAGCTCCGTTATTCTTGATTCTTCCAGGAATTCTTTGGAATCCTTATCAAAATAAACGATCACATCAGTACCAACATCATCTCTTTCACCTTCTTCAAGTGTATATTCCGGCGAACCGCTACAAGTCCATTTTACTGTTTTAGCCCCTTTTCTGTATGATCTGGAAATAATTTCCACCTTGTCGGATACCATGAATGAAGAATAAAACCCCAACCCAAAATGCCCGATCATTCCATCGGCTTGGTCCTTATATTTTTCAAGAAAATCTTCAGCGCTCGAGAAAGCAATCTGATTGATGTATTTCTTTATTTCTTCTGCTGTCATTCCAATTCCACGGTCCGAAACAGTAATGGTTTTCTTTTTAGCATCAATGGAAACCCGTATTGTTTGATCACCCAATTCACCCTTATAATCTCCAGCCGATATAACGGTTTTTAATTTCCGGGTGGCATCAATGGCATTGGAAATCAATTCTCGTAGAAATATCTCATGATCTGAATAGAGAAATTTTTTGATAATAGGAAAAATATTCTCAGTTGTTACACCTATCTTACCAGATTGCATTTTTTGAATTCTTTAGGTTTAAACATTTCTTTCTTATATATCCCCGCACTTTTCAAAGTATATGCCATTTTCGGAAAACTGACAAATAGTCACTTAAAGAACATAGTTTCACAAATTGATTAATCCGCCTAGCGGATAATTTTCAGGTTTCATAAATAATTAGTCTACAGTCGGCCCGCCCGTAC
>JAUWBB010000006.1 GCA_030605195.1 Bacteroidota bacterium | reverse complement strand
AATGCTGAAACTATGAGAAAAATGCTGGAAAATTTCAAATAAATAAACAAAATAAAACAGGAAAGGTATGTCTGAAAAATAAAAAAATGAGACAAATTGAATTTAATAAGTCTAAAATGGGCAGTCAAATCCCTTAGCCTTAGCTCAGCTGTTGAATCTTCTAACATAATATTTAAAAACCGTAATGAACAATTAACCATTAACTAATACAATTACTATTGAATTATTTATGAATTACATCGACCTGATACTTGCTATCTTTCTTCTTTGGGCTGCGTATAAAGGCTTTAAAAACGGACTCATCATTGAAGTAGCTTCCCTTGCCGCCCTTATCCTTGGCATTTTCGGGGCCATAAAGTTCTCCGGCCTAACAGCGGATTTTCTGGTTGAACAATTCGACCTGACTACAAAATACCTCTCCTTAATCGCATTTGCCATAACTTTTGTGTGTATAGTTATTGTCGTTCATTTATTGGCACGATTTCTGGATAAACTGGTAAAGGCAATTGCCCTGGGATTCATTAACCGGTTAGCGGGAATTGTTTTTGGTGTGGTTAAAATTGCCTTTATTTTAAGCATTGTTTTGGTGATATTAGACGCTGTAAACCAGAAGGCAAACTTCCTTCCAAAAGAGAAACTCGAAAAATCCCTTCTCTACGGGCCGGTTCTCAATTTTGCCCCGGCCATCTTTCCATACCTTGACTTCGAGGAAATCCGTGAAAATATTGAAGACCTCAGAAAGAAGGATAAGGTAATAGTTCTCAGTCTTTTATAGAACACCCGATCGATCTCCCCCTGTTTTTAGGGGGAGAAACAGAGGGGGTTATTTATACAATCATAAGAACAGAGTGTCGTAAATTAATTAGAGCCTATCCATAAACTCAATATTTCGTTTATAAATAAATTACAATACTGATAGCTATCGGCACAAAAAACAAATAATTTACCCCGTGAAATAATGCTCCGCATTAAATCTCCGATTTATTTCACGGGGCAGGTAATATCCAATGTTCGAAAAAACAAACCCCAAACAGTATATATACAAAAATTTGTTTGATTTTTTGGTCATTGAAATTTGGATTTTATTTGTAATTTGAGTTTTGTTTTTTGGTGCTTTGTTTGTGTAACAATGACTTTATGGACAAACTCTAAGTAACCTAATTTGCAACTCGAATTAATCAGAAATGGAGGATAATCCCAGCATAACAACCTGTTCGAATTGTGGCCAGTCGGCCAAAGGTCTTAACCGGCCATCCCGGGAAATCGCAAAGGATACCTTGGGTGTTTTTTTCAGTTTCTTTTTCTCGCTATTTGTTATCTTTGCCGGAAATTTATTTGAATAATGAATTTTGTTGAAGAATTACGCTGGAGAGGGATGATTCATGACATCATGCCCGGTACTCAGGAACTGTTAAAAAAAGAAAGGGTAATCGCCTATATCGGGTTTGATCCCAGTTCGGATTCCTTACATATCGGCAACCTGGTTCAGATCATGATGTTAAAACATTTCCAGTTAGCGGGCCACAAACCCATTGTTCTGATCGGTGGTGCAACGGGAATGATCGGTGATCCGTCCGGCAAATCCCAGGAGCGTCAGCTACTGGATGAGAAAACCCTACGTTTCAACCAGGAAAGAATTAAAAAGCAACTTTCGCGTTTTCTGGATTTCGATTCAGATAAACCCAATGTTGCCGAAATGGTGAATAATTATGACTGGATGAAGGAATACTCCTTTTTAGATTTTATCCGCAGCATCGGTAAACATATCACCGTTAATTATATGATGGCTAAGGACTCCGTGAAAAAACGGTTAAGTTCCGATTCCAATACAGGGATGTCATTCACTGAATTTTCATACCAACTGGTTCAGGGAACTGATTTTCTTCATCTTTATCAAACAAAAAATTGCAAGTTCCAGATGGGAGGATCGGACCAATGGGGAAATATTTTAACCGGCACCGAATTAATCCGCCGAAAAACCGGTGGCGAAGCATTTGCCCTAACCAGCCCGCTTATTACAAAAGCAGACGGAGGAAAATTTGGTAAAACTGAATCGGGAAATGTTTGGCTGGATCCTGAAAGGACATCTCCGTACAAATATTATCAATTCTGGTTAAATGTGTCGGACGCCGATGCTGAGAATTTTATCAGGATATTTACGATGTTATCACGTGATAACATAGATAAGCTTATTACAAAACACCGGGAAGCGCCGCATCTCAGGCTGCTTCAGAAAGTTCTGGCTGAAGAAGTAACCATTCTGACACACGGTGAAAAAGAATACAAGGCAGCATTTGACGCTTCACAGATCCTTTTCGGGAAAGGCACCACTGAATTACTTAAAACTATCGACGAAAATACCTTTGTCGATGTTTTCGAAGGAGTACCCCAGTTTATTGTCAGCCAAAAAGAACTGGAAGAAGGATTGAATCTGCCGGATCTGCTTACAGTAAAGACTTCCATTTTTTCTTCCAGGGGAGAATTAAGGCGACTGATCCAGGGAGGTGGTTTAAGTTTGAATAAGGAGAAAATCAATCATCCTGACTTTGTGGTAAGCATGGGTCATTTGATAAATAAAAAATACATATTGGTACAAAAAGGGAAGAAAACCTATTTCTTAATTCTTATAACCAGTGAAGAAGACAAAAGATAAAAGTAATAAGAACGTATTGGATTGTTTGCTACCATCCTTTTTAGTAAGGTATTGAAGATTAGCCCTGTATTTTAAATAATAACTGTCGAATGTGATGACGCTTTGGTCACACCCTGACTAAAACGTCAGGGTTAAATAAAAAATGTTAACGTTGTTTTTGCGTTACTGTACTCCAACGTGATTTGCAGACTTTGTGTTTGAAAGAGATTCAACAAGAAGGATAATATCTATTGCAAAATCTATCAATCGTTACGATGCTGTCGGATGTTTCCATCCGACAGTTAATGATATGGCAAGATTTTAATTACTTCAGTATTCAATGTCAGGTGGAAACATCTGACATCATGTAATTTACAAAGCTGGATTTAATTATTGAATTTGTGCGATCTAAACGCCTATACCTATAATTTTTTATTGATTCTTTCGTTGGATAATTAAACTTAATTGCTCACAATCCTGTTTCATTTGCTCACTTTAATTTCTACTCATGGAAAATTCAAAAAATGAAGATTTTCGTTTTGATTCGATTGATTTGATCTTGTACTTATACAGGAGAAAAATCCCCCTGATAGTTATTTCTTTATTCGCTTTTTTAGTTTCGTTAATAGCCTCCCTTACCATTCCTCCCAAGTTCAAATCAACTGTGGTTATGTTTCCTGCTTCATCCACATCGGTTTCTAAAACCCTCTTAACCGATAATCCTTATCAGAAGGGAATTTTAACCTTAGGGGAGGAGGAAGAGGCTGAGCATATTTTACAGGTATTGAATTCAAGTCAGATACGTGACAGGATTATTAAGAAATATGATTTGACGGATCATTATGAAGTTGATCCGGACTCAAAATTTCCGTTGACAAGACTTCGTAACAAGTATAAGAAGAACATTAGCTTTAAAAAGACGCAATTCATGTCGGTTGAAATTTCAGTACTGGATACCGATCCGCAAATTGCTGCCAATATAGCTAATAACATTGCATCGCTTATGGATTCCACCATGAACCTGATGCAACAGGACAGGGCATTTCTGGCATTAAAAGTGGTGGAAGAGGAGTATTTTTCCCTTCGTGACCAGATCCGGGTTTTGGAGGATTCGTTAAATGTCCTCAGGAGCTTTGGTGTTTATGATTATGAAGCACAGGCTGAAATGTTTAGCAATGCTTATGCCGTTGCTATTGTAGAAAAAAATGTTGAAGGAGCCAGGGAAATCGAAAAGAAATTAGAGATATTAAAGAGATATGGCGGAGCTTATGTCTCTATTAGTGATTTCCTCGAGTACGAAAAGGAGCATTTGAGTGAACTAAAAGCTAAATATGCTGAAGCGCAGGTTGATGCTAATCAGAATCTACCTTATAAATTTATAGTGGATCATGCATACATGGCAGAGAAAAAATCATATCCCAACAAAAGCCTGATTGTTTTTGTATCTACTGTGTCGGCTTTTTTTCTTGCCCTTATTCTTATGTTTGTTTTCAAAAGTATCAGGGACAGAGTTAATCGTTAAATCTTTTATTCGTTTTGACCGAAAGAAAACACCTTGTTTGGATATATCTTCTTTCAGGAATTTTTATCCTTGCTAATTCCATTCTTATTGCTAAGGAGTTTTATTTCCTGAGTTTTGTTCCCCTTATTCTTGCTCTTGTTGCCCTGGGTTTGCTTGCAATGGACAAGTTGTTACTGGTTATTGTTTTTCTCACCCCAATCTCTATTTCATTAAAGGAGTTTGTCACTGATCTGGAATTCGATCTGCACCTGCCAACCGAACCTTTGTTGTTTGGAATTTTACTGTTGTTTATTTTTAAATCGTTCTCAACCGAAAACATGGATCGCAGGATCTTTTTACATCCTGTTTCAATCGCCATTTATTTGAACCTGATTTGGATATTTATCACCAGCATAACAAGCACCCTTCCTCTTGTATCTTTTAAATTTCTAATTACCCGAATATGGTTTTTAACAGCTTTTTATTTTCTGGCAACACAGATTTTTTCTAATCCTAAAAACATGAAACGGTATATCTGGTTTTATGTCATTCCTTTTTTAGCCGTTATAGTCTATACCATTATAAATCATTCACAATACGGCCTTGTTAACCAGAAAGCAGCCCATTCGGCAGTTCATCCTTTTTATAATGATCATACGGCATATGGTGCTGTATTGGCTATGTTTATCCCTGTTTTGGTTGGGTTTGGTTTCACGGGTGGGAAGGCATATTTTAGACGGATTTTTATTTTGATTTTAACCGGTATTTTTATTTTTGCGCTTGTATTGTCATATTCACGGGCAGCCTGGTTAAGCGTTGGTGCCGCAATACTGGTTTTTATCGTTGTGAAACTGCGAATAAGGATTCAGTATCTGATTTTTGCAGGTATTCTGATTTTCGGACTTATCGCGGTTTCATGGCCGGAGATTAAAATCACACTGGAAAAAAACCGGCAGGACTCTTCAAAAGAGTTTTCCAAACACATTCAATCCGTTTCGAATATTACTTCTGATGTTTCTAATCTGGAACGGATTAACCGTTGGAAATGTGCTGTAAGAATGTTTAATGAAAAACCATTCTTTGGCTGGGGGCCAGGTACGTATATGTTTCAATACGCACCCTTTCAGGTATCCCATGACCGTACGATTATTAGTACAAATTTTGCCGAGCATGGGAATGCTCATAGCGAATACCTTGGACCCTTATCTGAATCAGGAGTATTAGGTACCTTAACCTTCCTGATAATTATTATTCTATCGGTAATTACCGGGCTAAGGGTATATAAAAACGCGACAAAGCCTGAATTCAAGATCCTTTCCCTATCCGTTTTACTGGGCCTGATAACTTATTTTACACATGGATTTTTGAATAATTTTCTTGATTCGGATAAGGCATCTGCGCCATTCTGGGGTTTCATAGCCATACTTGTAGCTATGGATGTCTTTACCTCAAAAGCCATTAATAGAATTCAATTCCTATAATGGAAACATCATCGAATAGCTTGGTGCTACCCGATACAATATTTTCTTTTTCAATAAGGGTTTTAATGTTTTTGTCAATCCTGTCTTGATTGGAAAGATTTTGTTCTATTACCCGGGTTCCTATCTCTTCTCCGTTTTCGTCAGGTAATTCAGACAGGCCATCGGTATAACAAAGTATTTTTGACCTTTCCTTTATTTCAAGTGATCCTTCGTTAATTACAGGTATTTTATCCAGCATTCCCATCCCTACACAACTGGTTTGGAATAGGGAAATATTTCCTGAAACGGTATTGTAAAAAACAGGTGGGTTATGTGCTGCATTGATGTATTGCAGGATTTTGGTATTGTAGTTATACCTGGCAACGAATAATGTGATAAATTTTTCGCCGGCAGCACTGTAAATAACCCTTTCATTCAATTTTTCGACCAGGGAAACCAATGAAATCTCGTGAGTAAAAAGGGCTCTTAAATTAGCCTGGAAATTTGACATCAGAAGTGCAGCGGAAATTCCTTTTCCTGAAACATCGGCGATGCAAAAACCGATCTCTTCTTCATTCAATAAAATACAATCATAATAATCTCCGCCAACATCATAGTGAGGAAGATAAAAGCCCGTAACAAAAACCTTGTTGTTTTGCGGTAATTCACGGTTATCGGGAATTAACATAGTTTGCATTCTGGAAGCCAACTCCAGCTCTTTCTTTATTGCTACCTGGCGCAAACTTTCATTAAACAAGCGTATGTTTTCAATGGCAACAATTATGATATTCGAGACGGTTTGTATGAAATTAAGGTGCTTGATCACCGGACTGACTCCTTCGCCTTCTTCATCGATATCACCAATTAAAACAAATGCAAGATGTACGTTATTATTAAAAACCGGAATAATAATATCAAAAGCCTTCAGAATATTGTCTCCACCGGAAGAAACAAATGTTATCTCGGAGTATTTCATTAAATCCCTTTCCACATCAATTTTTTTGCACATATCCGTGGAGCAGCCGGCAGCAAGGATACATTCCCATTTAACACTAAACTTATGGATCAGTATCTTACCTATATTTAATTCCTCCCTGAGGATTTTCTCATATTTTTTAAGCAATTCATCTACAGGAAGATTTGCAGTAATGGCCTGGGTAATGTCCAATAAGGCATTTAACTTAAATTTGGACATTTTCAGCCGGTTTATGGATCCCTTACTCGTCATTTTTCAGGAAAATTGTTTTGTATTTCTCCGTAATGATATCTGTGAAATTAATTCGAATTTCTAAAATATTGTCCTGGTTGCGGGGCGAATCAAAACCGCCTTCTCAGAAGGCGAGTATTTACTCTTTTACCCTTTCAACATAGGATTGGTCCCGGGTATCAATTTTAATTTTATCTCCTGTATTGATAAAGATGGGGACATTAATTTTTGCACCTGTTTCTACTGTCGCGGGTTTTTGAGCGGTTGTGGATGTAGTATCCCCTCTAACACCTGGTTCGGAGTAAGTAATTTCCAGAACTACAAACGGCGGCAGTTCAATGGAGATCGGGGTCTCCGTATCAGCATGATAAATAATTTCAACTTCCTGACCTTCCTTTAACAACATAGGAGTTGAAATAAGCTTTTCTTCAACATGGATCTGTTCAAAGGTTTCCGTATGCATAAAATTGTACCCAATCTCATCCTTATATAGAAATTGGTAAGGTCTCCGCTCTATTCTTGCCAGATTGACTTTAACCCCTGCAGAAAAAGTATTTTCAATAACCTTTCCGGTTGTAACACTTTTTAATTTGGTTCTCACAAAGGCAGGTCCTTTACCTGGCTTTACATGTTGAAACCGGACAATGATAAACAGGTTATTGTTATATTCAATGCAAAGTCCGTTTTTAAAATCTGCTGTACTTGCCATAAATCTATGGTTTTGTGAAGTACTGTAAAAATAGTGGAAATCATTGAAATACCTACCAGGTTAGTCGAATTAAATTTTACTCTGCTTGCCGGAATTATTTTCTTACCACTAAACTCTTGAATTCATGCTTAAGTCCCTCGTATTCAACAAGGTTGATTTTAACAGCGCCAACCCACATATCAAACCTGATTTTTACCGGAAGGAAGTTTTTATCTTTTGAGAACCAGACAGACATATCCTCTTCTGTCTCGAACACACGACCGATCTCGGTTACCGGATTAAACTTCATGCAGTCGACCTTGCCCAATTTTGTTCTTATGGTTTCATTACCCATGTAACGGATCTTCAGAGGCCATATTTCGTCAGTAAAATATGTGTCAATATGAATCAGTTCACCTTTTTTAAAATGGTAATCCCTGAAATATTTCCGGAAATGATAAAATCCGGAAATGATATCATGGATGTTTTTCGGAACGATATGTTTACCGGAACTTTGGCTGTAAACGATTGAGGAATCCGAACGTGTAACATGGTCGAATACCACCTCATTATATTTCCTGTAATTCCCTTCGCGGATGTTTCTTATAGCCTTTGCCGGAAGATCGGTATAAGGGTTTACAAAACTTTCATAGGTGTCGTGAACACGGTACAGAATATCTGCAATGCCGGTAGTCCGGGCAGTTACCACAAAGTGATATACTGAATCTTTTAATAGAATGTCTTTGTTGATAGTAATGGAAGCTTTACCACCATTAATGAAACCATAACTTATTATATATTGGAGATTTTCCCCTGGTTTGTAAGGAGAATCAGGCATTCCTTGCCTCTGAGCGCTACAGGGGATTAAAAATCTCAGAAGGATAAAAAAAAGAATAATATGGATTTGTGGTTTCATTTAACTAAAACATGCAAAAATATTGTCAAAAAGTTGGTGATGTTTCTTTAAGAATTATAAACGATAACACAATTGTTTTATAGTTTGTTCTTAAACTTAAAACTTTTAACTATTCAGTTTACAGGAGTTTTATTTGCATCACAATAAATTTTTTAGGTTATAGGGTTATACGTTATTAGTTATACGTTATAAAACACTATTTCTCCTTCATGAAGCATATTACCATTAGTCCTGGTATTTGATTTAACTTTTATTAAGTAAAATATAACCATTGAGTAAACCAAGCGGCATTTTTATTAAACATATTACTTATAACATATAACATTCTGTAACCTTGCCTATCAACACACTGATTAGTTACTAAAACTTTAATGTGAATTTGAAATTTCAAAACACAAAAAACAAATTTTTTACCCCGTGAAATAATGCTTCGCATTAAATCTACGATTTATTTCACGGGGCAGGTAAATCTCAATTATCTAAATCCCAATATTCAAATAGTTATTTTAGTTTTGGAATTCGCGATTTATCCATTGGAGCTTATTTGTTATTTTAGTATTGTTTTTTGGTGCATTGTTTGAAATGAAGCCGGCTTTACATAAGTACTCTATTAAAATATATTCTTTCTTGGTTTTGTAGCTATAAAATCCTTCAGGTAATAAGGTTCAAAATAGGCGGTATTTTCAAACTCCTTTTTCAAGTAATTCTGGTACGTGAGTTGGGTCATGAAGGCTGCTGATGTATTAAAACCATCGATAAAAACCGCGTTGCGATGGTTCAGGATATTTTTACATTTGCCTGATCCTGTACCAAAGAATATCACCTTTCGTTTGTTAAGAATAAAATCATAAATTCCCGGTTTAATGATATCGGCTGAAACCTCACGTTTTTCTTTGCACTGAAAATCGTAAAATGACAGATACACTTCCATTCTCCTGGCATCGATCATGGGACAAAACCAAATATTTGCCGTATCTTTTATGTTAATGGATAATAATTTCTTTGAATTGATCATCCCGAATGCCATTGCCTGAAGGGTATTTACCGCGATTAGTGGAATATTTGAGCCGTACGAAAGACCCTTTGCCGTAGCAACTCCGATTCTCAAACCGGTATAGGAACCAGGCCCCTTGCTAACAGAAATCGCATCCAGATCAGCCGGTCTTAATTTTTGAGATGTAAGAATTTCTTTGATAAAAACGGTTAAAATAGTAGCATGCGATTTTTCCTCACTGCTTTCCCTGAGAGAAAGAGTTGTTAAATCTTTTGCCAGTGCAACTGAACAGATGTTTGTTGCCGTTTCAATGTTTAGGATGATTGCCATCTCCCGGTAAAGGCGACCTAAGGGGATTAATTTATTTTTTTTCTTTAAAAAGCTCCTCTTTTGTGACGACTTCAACCAAGGAACTATCATTTAATTTTTTTGAAATTGCGCTGTAAGGGGCAATAACAACTTCGTCTTCTTCAGTTATACCCGATAGGACTTCAATATAGTTATTATCCTGAATGCCGGTTTCAACCTCTTTGCTTAAGGCCATATTTTCATTGACAACAAAAACTACTTGTTTTAATTCCTCATCGTCAAAACTGCTTTCTTCCTCATCGTATATCTGCTCTGTAGTATCAGCCCGTGTTGTTACAGCCTGGATTGGAACAGATAAAATATTCAATTTGGTTTCTGTCTGAATATCAACTGTTGCTGACATTCCGGGCCTAAACGGCGTAGGGTTGGTTTCTGTTATATGATGTTGATATGATTCTTTAAGTAAAAGAATCTTCACATCAAAACTGGTCACCTGATCGACGGAAATGCCGGTAGTAGTAGCTGAGTTCGCGATTTCCGTAACTATACCGTTAAATTTATCATCCATATAGGCATCCACTTCAACAATTGCCGTGTCTCCTGTTAATACCCTGATGATATCATTCTCATTTACTTCAACCATCACTTCCATCCGGTTAAGATCGGCAATTCGCATTAACTCAGTACCACTCATCAATTCCGTACCAACAACCCGCTCGCCCTTTTCGACATTCAATCTGGAAATGGTTCCAGACATGGGCGCATATACGGAGGTTTTAATCAGGTTTTCTTCGGTTTCCTTTAAGGATGCTTCACCGCTTTTAATAGTAAATCTTGCTGCTTCAACATCTGCTTTAGCCATTTTAAAAGCAGCTTCGGCATTTTCAAATTCCGCTTTTGATATGGCTTTCTGTTCCCAAAGCTGTTTGTTCCTTTTATATGACAGATCACTTTGAATGTATTGCGCCTCAGTCTGTGCCAACCTGGCTTTGGCAGAATTCAGGGAAGCTTCAGCCCGGTCGCGCATCGAAATGTAAGTATCGGGCTTAATTTTCAATAACAGCTTTCCTTTTTCAACATATTCACCTTCCTTGATATACAGTTCAACAATCTCACCTGAAACATCCGGACTTATTTTTACTTCCGTTTCAGGTTGTATCTTGCCATTGGCGGTTGTGGTTTCGATAATGGTTCGTTTCTTGCCTTTCTCTGTAGTTACCTCAAAGGTCTCTTCTTTACCGAACCAACCTACCCGTTTGCCAATAAAAGCAAGTATGATCACTGCCACTGTAATGATAATTACTATTCTGAATAGTTTTTTATTCTTCATTTTAAACAAATTAAAGAGTTAACGGATTCCCCCTGTAAAATTCCAGGACTTTGGTTTTAAAGATAAATTCATATTTTGCTTGTAACAAATCTGACTGGGTTCTGGTTAATTGATTTTTTGAAGTATTGTAATCGACAGAATTAACTAAACCAACATTGAATTTTTGTTCGGTATAACGGAAGGATTCTTCCATGGAGGAAACGGCTTTTTCAGTTGCCCTGTATTTTTTCAAAGCAGCAACAGCATCAGCATAAGACTGTTGAATTTCCTTATAGAGTAAATTTTTAGTATATTGTAACTGGTATCTTGAATTCAATACCGAAAGTTTTGAATTGCTGATAGCAGTATTGGTCTGCCATCCGTTGAAAATAGGGATAGATAAGTTTAACGCTAAACCGTAAGTCAGGTTATCCTTAAACTGGTCTCTAAACGGATAATTTCCCTCTCCCATTTGGGTTATTGTCTGAGGAAAGGAATATACGGTTTGTCCTGTTCCTTCCACAGTCCCAATTGGAAAGGGGGGAACCACCTTATCGTCACCAATGGAAAGTTTTGACCTTATGTTTGAATAGCGTGTACTATAGGAGCCTTGAAGCGAGATCCGCGGACTTCGGGAGCCCCTGGCAATATCGAGACCGATTTCAGAACTTTTTAAGGAATATTCGGCGCTTTTTATCTGGGGAAAAACATTCTCGGCATCCTTATATATCAAATTGACCTGTTCAATCAGAAAATCCTCTCCGGGTACAGGCAGCTCAGGCACCAGAATGGTGAAATCACTTACGGTCTCCAATTCTAAAAGCTGAGTCAGGTTTAGATAGGAAATGTCCAGATAGTTTTCAGCATTAACAACCGATAATTCTTCCGAAGCAGCCTGTGCCTGGATTTCCAGTAAGCTTCCTCTTGCAAGACTACCTGCTTCAACCAACTGACTGGTCCTTTTTATTTGTTGTTTTGTGATGTCAAGCTGGTTTTTTGATACTTCCAGTAATTCTTTGTTTAGCAATATTTGTAAGTAAGCAAGGGAAATACTTAATGAAATATCATTTTTGATTTTTTCGACATCTTCCCGGGCGACAAGAAGATTATACTTATTTTGTCTGATGGTATTTTGAGTTTGGAGACCATTAAAAAGAGTAAAGGAACTGCTTATGTAAAAATTATTGGATTGAATAGCAGTATCTATGGTAAACAAGTACGTTGATTCATCCAGTGCCCTTCCAAAGGAATAGGAGTGTGAGGCTGCACCATTAAGTGTTGGAAGTGCATTTATCCGGGATTGAAATAAAGTATTTTGGCTAAATTCGGCATTTAGCTCCTGTTGTTTAACCTGGATATTGTTCTTTATAGCATAGGATATACATTCTTCCAATGACCACTTTTTTTGTTGTCCGGAAGATCGAAATGAGAATAAAATTGAGAATATAAAAACAATTGGGATAAGACGTCTGAAAATTTTCATGAGTATCGTCGGTTTAAAAATAAGGCGTAAAGATAGATATAAAACGGTTCTGCAGATATATTATTTGAGAAAAATGTGATATTTGCAGAAAATAGTCAGAGTCTGACCCGTTCACCCTGTTGGATTTATCCTACGGGGTGAAATAAATCGCAGATTTAATGCGGAGCATTATTTCAAAGGGCCTGACTTCAAGTCAGAACCTGACTATTATTTGTTTGTAGAAAGCTTTAAACAATTAGGATAGACTATTTAGGATAAAACCCTCAGATTTAGCTTAATAAGGTAATTTTGATAATAAATTTGTTTTACTTCAGGACAATAGACAAATGAACTACTCCGCAGTAGAGCTACGGAGTATCAATAATGTTCTTTTAATTTCCCGATGCGGAGCATCGGGGAATAGTACCATCAGATCCCGAAGAGCTTCGCTTTCGGGATCAGCTCGACTAAATGATTTTAATACGTCTCCGACTTCCAAAATCATAGGCTCACTGATTTAAAAATTGGCTTTGCTGTGAGAAGTTTCCGTATGTTAAATAACAGACTAAATAAGTATGATTAAAAAAATAATAATAGAAGATATTGGTGAAATAACCATTAATAAAAGCAAAAGAGCCAGGCATGTAAGCATCCGCGTGAAACCTCGTACAGGGGTGATGGTTACCGTGCCAATCGGTGTTAATTATGATAAAGCTATCGAATTTGTTCATAAAAAGGCAGACTGGATCAGCAGGCAACTTGAAAGGACGAAGAGAATGGAAGGCAAACAAACCGTGTTTACCAGGGATATGGAACATTCAACCATATCTCACCGGTTGGTTTTTTCTCCATGGGAAAAGAAAAAGATTGAAGTAACGGTTTATAATGGAATCATTAAAGTAAAATTTCCGGCAGCTATGGCTGATAATAATTCAATCCTTCAGGAGATGATCAGAAAAGGAATAGTTGAGGCCCTGCGAAGGGAAGCAAAGAAATTTTTGCCAAAACGTGTGGAAGAATTTGCTTCCAAAAATGGATTTACATTTAACCGCGTAAGTATAAGAAATTCCAAAACACGATGGGGAAGTTGTTCTTCAAGGAATAATATAAATCTGAATTTACATATCATGCGGCTTCCGGAAAAACTTGCCGATTATGTTATCCTTCATGAGTTAACCCATACTGTTCATAAAAATCACGGGAAAGAATTCTGGTCGTTGTTAACTGAAATTACCGGTGATGGAAAGGAACTGGCAAAAGAATTGAGAAATTATGATATTCAGATTTTCTAAATCACAATAAACAAATCCCAAAATTCAAATAAATATCAAATGTCAAATTCAAAAACTCAACTTTATGCGGTTCGCAGAGCCGACCTGCTCATATAATCTGTTAAAACCTTGTCTAAACTTGTTATATATTCAAGGGCTTTATTTTTACCGAATATTTCCTCAAACTTATTGACTATAAAATCTTTGATATGACTTTCCCATTCAAAATAGGAAAGGGTAGAGATTCTGCCGGGATTTCTTTTCTCGAAGGTTCTTTTTAAAATATTCACCTGGGTATGAAAAGCCATATAAGCTTTTATAAGCGTTTTCAGCTCATCGGAAAAATAATTTTCTATTAATTTTAATTCGCTTGGAAGAACTTCATAAGTAATCTCATAAAAGTCGCAAAACCGGTTTTCCCAATTGATAAAATGTATGAAATAATTGGAAATTTTAAATACTTCTTTACTCTTTTTTGGATCGGTACTTTTTACAAAAAGTCCTTTGATTTCATCTAAATAATGTTCTTTCAGGCAATCATTAAGAATATAGGTTATCTCAGTTGTGTGTTTAGCATACTCCCTACTAAAATTGTTAGGGGAAAAGTTCTTGAGATCAAACGGTTTATTGAAATCCAGTATCCTGGTAATCAAATCGATTTCATCCATAAAAAGATCGTAAAGAGGGAAAAGTTTTTCTTTGAAAACTTTTTTATAGAAATCTTCCGTGTAATATCCCTGAAGAATATACCTGACCACTTTGTGGTTATGCCCGGTAATTTTCATTATATCGCCGCGATACATTCTTGAATATTCTGAAATTTTACTTCTTATATATATCGTTTTATTATTTAAAGATATCTGTATTTCAACAGGGTAAAATTCATTTTCTGAATAAGCCTTGACATTTTCCTGTTTATTCAGGTAATGTTGTATTTGCAGATCAGGGTCTGTCATTTTCTGTGAAAGTTAATGTAAGTTGTATAAGTTCCATTAAAAAAGGTACAAGTTACAAAATGTTTAAAAGTCTGCCAAGTTTGAATGACATGGTTAATATTTAGTAAAAATTTGTAACATGCTATATTCTTATGTTTTTATTTCTGACGGAAAAAAAATCTTTAAAAAAGATTATTTTCTTAACAAATTTTCTTTAGAAATAGTGATCAGGGTAAAATTTTAAAAAAAAGTGAAAATTAGAGTAGACAAGCGTATTGAATTCATATATTAAGCACCATGAGTGGCTGATCATTGAAGAAGGTTTTCATCCCGAATATAACCGGGCTTCCGAAAGCATTTTTGTCCTGGGCAATGGCCGGAACCTGGTTGTCAATTGTTAAAGGGTTCGGTGGTACGCGGGTCAGGGATAACAAAATTCATTTTAAGCCTCAAATACCGGAACAATGGAAAAATTATTCTTTTAAGGTTCATTTTCGCGGAAGTTTATTGAAGGTTAGCGTATCAAACCTTGAAGTAAATGTTTTTAATCTTTCTGATCAATCAGTTGCTTTAGTTGTATTGCAACCATTCAGTATTTAGTCGTCGTTTTTTTAATACTCGTCAGACCACTACTACTGTTTAACTTTATGATTAGATTTAAAATATCATGCTAATAATGAGATATAATAATAAATTTGAACATCTTAGTGGTCAGACGAGTTAGACCCATTGGTTTGAATTTTAATTTGAATTGTAAGCCATAATGTCATAGCGATCAGACGAATTAGACTCATTGATTTGAATTTTAATTTGAATTGGAAGCCATAATGTCGTAGTGATCAGACGAGTAGGTTGAAAAATTAAAAAACAAACAAGATTATGGGCCATAGCCTTTTATTTAGATTAGAGTATTAAAACTAGTATCCAGTACACAGAATCTAACAATTAACATATAACTATGAGCCTACTCTAAAAAGTCCATCGCTTTGGAATATTGGAATCCCGATAACTATCGGGAGGCGGAGAGTAAATTCCGATACGTATTAATTGTTCAATTTATATTATCTTTAAACTCCTTTTAAATGTGTTGAATTATATTTAAACATACTAATTAATAAACATTTAAACAATATTAAAATGAGCAATAGGGGATTAAATTTTAAGCCAGGCGTTTTATATGGAGAGGATGTAAAAGCGCTTTTTGATTATGCAAACGAGAACAATTTTGCAATACCTGCCGTTAATGTTGTGGGAACGAATTCGGTAAATGCTGTATTGGAGACCGCGAGAGAAGTTAATTCGCCTGTAATCATACAGTTTTCCAATGGTGGAGCTGTTTTCTTTGCAGGGAAGGGGCTTTCCAATGAAAATCACCAAGCTGCCATCGCGGGGGGTATATCAGGAGCCCAACATGTGCATGTTATGGCTGAATATTATAACGTTCCGGTAGTTCTGCATACCGATCATGCTGCAAAAAAATTTCTACCATGGATTGACCAATTATTGGATTTTGGTGAAAAATATTATGAAAAACACGAACACCCTCTTTATAGTTCTCATATGCTCGATCTGTCTGTAGAGCCGATTGAGGAGAACGTTGAAATTTGTAAAAAATATCTTGAGAGAATGAGTAAAATCGGTATGACTCTCGAGATTGAATTAGGCGTAACAGGAGGTGAAGAAGACGGGGTTGATCATTCCGGTGTGGATAGCTCCAGGTTATATACACAACCTGAAGAGGTGGCTTATGCTTATGAAGAACTGAAAAAGATAAGTGATTATTTTACTATAGCCGCGGCCTTTGGAAATGTGCACGGAGTTTATAAACCAGGAAATGTCGAATTAAAACCGGCCATTCTTAAAAATACTCAGGATTATATCCGGCAGAAATTCAATACGGGTCCAAATCCGGTGAATTTTGTATTCCATGGAGGATCAGGATCGGAAAAGCATCTGATTACCGAGGCAATTGAATATGGCGCTGTTAAAATGAACCTCGATACCGATATGCAATGGGCATTTTGGGATGGTGTTCACGGTTACTATAAAGACAAGAAGGATTTTCTGCAGGGCCAAATTGGTAACCCGGAAGGCGAAGATAAACCCAATAAAAAGTTTTATGATCCACGTGCCTGGTTAAGAAAAGGAGAAGAAAGCTTTATTGAAAGACTTAAAGAAGCCTTTAAGGATTTAAACGCATTGAACAAAAATAATTAAAATACCAGGATTGGAGTCGTTTAGCCGGGAAAATGTTTATGGATTCAATTTGTAATTATCCCGGCTTTTTTCTACTTTACCTCTGACGGGGCTGTCCTAAAAGTCAATTTATCAGTTGTTTCACAGAGTTACACGGAGAATACACAGAGGAACACAGAGAAAATCCAACCTCTCAGTGAATCTCCGTGTCTCCTCTGTGGTTCTCAGTGTAACATATTATTTCTTTTTGGACAGCCATAAAAGCTACTACTGTTAATAATACAAAAATCACACTAAATCAGCATGATAAAAAATTTCAATCGTACGTAAGTTAAAATATATTCAAACTTCATGAAGTATGAAAACTTTATAAGTTACTTCTCTTCAGTTTCGTTTTTTTTATTTTTAGTTTTGGCAGTAACATCATGCGGATCGAATCATTCAAACCCTGATAAGATGCAACATCAACTGAGTAAAAGTCTTGATGTCAAAAAAGTGGTTCACATGGACTATTTGCTTTATCTTCCAGCTGGTTATCACCAGGATAAAACAAAAGAATGGCCAGTTCTGCTGTTTCTCCATGGTGTAGATGAAAGAGGGAAAAACCTTGAACTGGTAAAAAAACACGGACCTCCCAAAATAGTTGAAGAAAAGGACTTTCCTTTTATTATTGTTTCCCCGCAATGTCCTAAAGAACAATGGTGGATTGCGGAAGATTTGAATCTTTTGCTCGAAAAAATAATCCGGGATTACCGGGTGGATACGAACCAGGTCTATCTTACAGGATTAAGTATGGGAGGGTTTGGTGCCTGGGAACTGGCTGTTAAATATCCGAATAAATTCGCTGCTATTGTACCCATTTGTGGAGGAGGAAACCCAGTCCTGGTCAACAGAATTGGCCATATACCCATCTGGGTTTTTCATGGGGCGAAGGATAACGTAGTTCCTATCCAAAAATCTGAAGAGATGGTTGAAGCGCTTAAAAAAATTGAGGGAAATGTCAGGTTCACTATCTATCCTGAGGCAGGTCATGATTCATGGACCGAAACATATGACAATCCGGAATTCTATGACTGGTTATTAAAACATAAGAAATAATTCATCAACCGATGTTTCAGGTGTATGAATAAAACAGGATTATTATTAATTGTATTTTCCCGGATCCTGATTTCCTCAGGTTTTTCGTAGCCATCCTTTCCTACATCAGATCCTGTATTTACTGATTCAATTATCCCAAAGATTGAAATTCTCATCGACCCGGATTCATTCCAGGCAATTTATGATGATTTAACAAGTTATCATGAATATCCGGCAACATTTATTTTTCATGCAGGAACCATTGCAGATACCGTTAAATCTGTTAGCTTCAGACTTCGCGGAAATACTTCCCGCTATTCTCAAAAGAAATCATTTAAAATTTCATTCAATTCATTTATTCCTGGAGGTAAGTATTATGGACTGGAGAAGATGAACATTAACGGCGAACATAATGATCCTTCGGTGATCCGGGCCAAGCTTTGCTGGTATGTTCTTAGAAAGTTTGAGATCCCTGCTCCCAGATCCAATCACGTGGAATTATATATTAACGAAAACTATTTTGGACTTTATATCAATGTGGAACACATCGATGAGGAGTTTGTTCTTTCCCGGGCATGACAACTATCAACGAATGCTTTGAAATCTTCTTTCGGACCATAAAATTTATCGGGTGCAAAACAAAATGACGGATTATATCCCCAGCTCAGATTCTCTTCAAATTCATTAACTGGCATAAGTTCAATGGCATTTACTCCAAGATTGTCCAAATAACTTAGCGTATCAATCAATGTCTTGTAATCATGCCTGGTGGCTATAAAATCACGAATCAACAATTCATAAATAACCAGGTCGGTTTTTAAAGGAGCCTGAAATCCGGCAATCTGCCATTGAAATTCTTCCTGACCAGTTTGAAGAACCGATACGATGCCTGAAGTATAATTTTCAGGATATTCGATTAAGCCGTGGTATGTTTCATTTGTAATATAGTAATCGTTCCAGGGATCGAGAAGTTTATCTGCATAAGGATCGGCGATGAGTAATTCACCATCCACAAGGTATTGATAACGATATTCTTTTGGGGGAGTGAGTCCACTAATTTCTATCCAATACCTTGCTGTATCAGGTGTAACTTTCATATAACCTTTCTCCCTGGCTAGCAAGTCTGTGAAATCTCCGATTACAAATACATGATTTTTGTTGGGAGCATGTAATACAAGGGTAACAGAAGTGTCAGTGGTGTAATTGATTCCATCCTGAACGCCAGCCGGAAGTGCTTCAACGATAGCTGCCTGTCCTGTACACAGAAAATCATGGAGCAGACAGGGAGAGACACAGAGTTGTATGAAAGACGATTCATTTTACAAATTTATTTGGCTCTGTTCTAAGATGCTATTGTTTTAGTGGGATTTAACTTTGATACTCGTCAGACCACTACTACTGTTTAACTTTATGATTAGATTTAAAATATTATGCTAATAATGAGATATAATAATAAATTTGAACATCTTAGTGGTCAGACGAGTAGGATAAAAAATTAAAAAACCAACAAGATTATGAAACATAGCCATATATTCTTATAATCGTTTTATAATTAAGTAGTGGGTCAGGAGTTCTGAACTTATAACAATTAACATATAACATATAACTTATAACATTTTATAACATTATGTCTTTTCACTCATTTTAGTAATTTTAATCACAATAGTTTTAATGTAATTCCAAAATTAAAGGAGTTAAAGCAGGAATAATTATTTCATCCTTCAGATCAAATTGTTTTTCACTAATCACATCTTTTCCTTTTGAACAGCCACCAATCATTTCATTGAATCTATTAAGTTTCAAATGATGATCTTCCTTGTTTTTATTTAAAACGATCATCACTTTTTTATCGTTATTATATCTGAAAAAAACATAGACTCCATTTTCAGGTGCAAAATGAGTTAGTTTTCCGGTATGGATTACCGGATTCTCTTTTCGCCAATTCAGAAGTTTTTTAAAGAAGTTTTGAACTTCAATTTCTTTTTTTAAGAGTCCTTTCCCGGTAAATGCATTTACTTTATCGTCTTCCCAACCACCGGGAAAATCTTTCCTGATATGGCCATGACTATTACTTTCTTTATGAGTCATTAATATTTCAGTACCATAAAAGATCTGAGGGATACCGCGGGTAGTAAGAATGTAAACGATTCCCAGTTTAAACAGATCGACATCCATACCTACCTGCATATAAAAACGGCTCATATCATGATTGTCCGGGAAAATCACCAGGTTGTATGGATCAGGATACAGGAAATCATTGGCCAGGGCTTCATAAAGTTTAACCAATCCATTATTTCCTCCTTCTTTTTCAGTTAATCCTCTACTAAGTGCGTTCTGAAGCGGAAAATCCATTACACTGGGAAGATTTCCATCATATTCATCACTATTTTTCTGTCCTTTTTGCCAATAAGAAACGATGGCAGGATTCAAACTCCATTCTTCTCCCACAATGTTAAAATCAGGATATTCTTCTAAAACCCGCCTGTTCCATTCTGCCATTGCATACTTGTCGGTATATGGATAGGTATCCATTCTTATCCCGTTCAATCCAATGTATTCAATCCACCAAATGCTGTTCTGGATCAAATAATTTGCCGGAAAAGGATTTCTCAAATTAAGGTCAGGCATGGTTGGGACAAACCAACCTTCTGTCATTCTTTTTAAATCAATTTTCGAAACATGAGGATCCTGGTTCACGGTTCTTCTGTGATTTGTTCTCACATAATCGGGATAAAAATTGATCCAGTCAGATGTTGGCATATCATCCATCCACCAATGTTCTGAACCACAGTAATTAAAGATCATATCCATAACCAATTTAATTCCTTTTTCTTCTGCAATTCTACCCAGTTGCCTGTAATCTTCATTGGATCCGAACCGTCCGTCTACGTTGTAAAAATCAGTAGTGGCATAACCATGGTATGAAGTTCTTGTCTGATCATTTTCCAGAACCGGGTTTAACCAAATGGTTGTAAATCCCATATCGGCAATGTAGTCAAGATGATCAATTATTCCTTTGATATCACCCCCATGCCTACCCAGGGGATCTTTGCGGTTGAAGCCTTCTTTCATTCCATCCATTGAATCATTGGAAGAATCACCATTTGCAAACCGGTCAGGCATTATCAGATACATGACATCGGAGTTTTTAAACCCTTCCCGCTGTGCAGAACCTGGTTGCCTTTTTTTCAACTCATACGTAAACGATTCTGTCGTTTTTCCATCTTTTTTAAAAGAGATATCAAATTTCCCGGGGTTTACGCCAGGGGATAATTGTAAATCAATGAACAGGAAATTCGGATTTTCAACAGAATTCACGGACTTCAGTTCAACCCCTTCATAATCAAGCACAACTTTTGTTGCTGATATATTTTCTCCATGCACCATAAGCTGTAAACTCGGATTTTTCATCCCGGCCCACCAGAATGGAGGTTCAACATGGTTTATCTGGGCATTTACATATGTTATTGCTGCAATAGAAATGATTAAAAATGCACTTGAAAAAATCTTTAGCTTCATGGTTTAAAATTTATACGGATAAGTCAGATAATTCATTCCCTTAATAACATTCCCCTGAAAATCAAAAAGTGTATTACATTCCCAGGCAGATCCTTGCCCCCATAGCGTTTTTATATTTGAAGAAATCCAGCCTGGTTCCCAGTAAAACACCACCAGGAAAGGTCTGCCCCCATGCAAAATTGGTTTGGTTCGTAGAATATCATAATAGTATCATTGCCGTTGTTGTTTTTTACATTTTTACCTTTATTACAAGACTTAAACAACGATGAGCAAATACACAAAACTATAAATACTTTTATTTTCATTGTCAGGTGAAACTAAAATGCGTTATAGGTTGAATGACTAATTAACTCGATTTGCCGGTGAATAAACGAACCGGAACTTCGTTTTACTGCAATCCTTTATAACGATCCTCCCGGATCGTTGTTTCAAAAGCCTATTCCCATGTAAATTAAAAAGAAAATTAATATTAAATCAAATTACATCCAAACGAAAAAAGGTTTATAATGAGAGGGATTAAAAAAAAGAGGTTCTTCCGTTAATTCTGAATTATTATACCAGACCGCTTTTACTAAATTATATGAAAACAAGTCATTAAAAACTTCCCAAATACAAAAACTCACTCCCCAAATGCCCAAATGGGGTTTTGATGTAGTCATACCGGTTATTTACACAATAACTTATATAGCTATTCCTTAGTTACTAAATTTTTTTTAACTTGCATGGATCAAAATTCTTATTGATTATTAATACATAGCTTAATTCTGAATCTTAAAGTCAATTACTGTTGCAACGATGCCTTTATAATTGTATTTTAATAAAAAAATATTAAGTGCGAAGGTACCGTATCATTCTCATTTTGAATAACAAGAAAATCAACAAAAAATGAAAAATACATTTTCTCACCTATTAGTCTTAAGCCTATTGTTTATAGCTTCAAATACCAATGCTTCAACTTTTGTTTATAATGATGATACTGGAAATACAGTTCAGTCAGATAGTACAAAAGGATGGAGACAATTATTTAATGGAAAGGATTTGACAGGGTGGAAGCATGTTGGAAATGGGTATATGACTGTAGAAGAAGGCATTATTCAAACGCATGGAGGAATGGGACTTTTATATTGGGCGGGAGAAAAGTTTGGAAATTGCACGATCCGGGTAGTTTTTAAAATGCGCGACACTAACAGCAATTCAGGAGTATTTATACGAGTACCGATCGAACCCCGTGAAGAGTGGATGCCAATCCATTATGGCTACGAAGTTCAGATTGATAATCAACCTGAACTCTCTGATGAAGATGAATACCATTATACCGGAACCGTATATTCCCTGTCAAAACCATTAGCCAAAACCGGCAAACCAGGTCCGGAATGGAATACCATGGAAATTACCTTAGACGGTCCAAGAACTATTGTTTTTTTGAACGGAGTTAAAGTAACAGATTACAAAGAGGGCGATCCGGTGCCTGTTCGTAAATTTGATTTTGAACCAATACGCGGACCCCGTCCTGATTCAGGTTATATCGGTGTGCAAAATCACGGAGAGACGGATGTAGTATACTTCAGGGAAATCGCGGTCAAACCTCTTAACAAGTCTTCAAAGTAACTGGTAATAGATTATTAATTAACATTTTAACAAATTTAAAATGAGAAAAATTAATCAAAAATCAAAAAATTCCAGGCGGAATTTTGTAAAAACTGCTGCTTCCGGAGCAGCTGCTTTAACCATCCTTCCGAATTTCACAATAAGTGGTCTGGGACATGTGCCTCCAAGCGACAAGCTGCATATTGCAGCAATAGGATGTGGCGGTGAAGGCAGGGATGATATCAATCATTATGCTAATACTCCTAAAAAAAATGCAGTAATTGCTTTTCTCTGCGATGTTGACGACAGGCAGGCAGCACCAAGAAGGAAAGAATTTCCGAAAGCATCATTCTATTATGACTGGCGCGAAATGTTTGATAAAGAGAGTAAAAACTTTGATGCCGTGTCAGTCGCTATCCCTGATCATAATCATGCCATTGTAGGTCTTAGTGCTATGCAGCTTAATAAACACCTGTACCTTCAAAAATCCCTGACACATGATATATACGAAGCTCGCATTCTCACAGAAGCAGCTGAAAAATATAAGGTTGTTACTCAAATGGGCGATCAGGGGACTTCATGTGATGGTATGCGCACGTTACGGGAATGGATTGAAGCTGATGTGTTAGGAGAAATTGAAAAGGTCTATTGCTGGACTGACAGGCCTGTCTGGCCACAAGGAATTCCCTGGCCTGCGACACGTCCTCCGGTGCCGAAGGAACTTAAATGGGACCTCTGGTTAGGAACAGCTGAAGAAACCAATTACATTGATAATATGGTCCCGTTTAACTGGCGGGGTTGGTGGCGTTTTGGGACAGGAGCGTTGGGTGATATGGGTTGTCACATTATGGGACCCCCATTTAAATTACTTGATCTTGGATATCCGACAGAGGTTTCTTGTAGTGCAAGTACTGTCTATAACGGTATCTTTACTGAAGGGTTTTTCCCCGAAAGCGGTCCTGTATCCAGTTCTATCCGATTTAAATACCAACTGAAGAATGGAAAGGATTTAAATCTTTACTGGATGGATGGAGGAATAACTCCGGAACGTCCATATGAGATCGATCCTGATGTGAATATGAATGATATAATGGGGGATTGGCCTGGCTTAAATGATTACGAAGGAAGCACATTGTTTATTGGAACTAAAGGAAAAGCTGCGTGTGGTTGGGGAGGACGAAATCCAATACTTTTGCCACTTTCCAGAAATAAGGAGATTAATGTTCCTCAAAAATATCCACGTGTTGAAGGAGATATGGATGGTCACTGGTGGCAATGGATCGATGCCTGTATCGCTGGCTATGGAAATGCTGAAGTTGATTCACCTTTTATTGGATATGCCGGTCCGCTGACTGAAACTGTACTAATGGGCAACTTGTTATTAAGAAGTTTCAATATTCGCGAAAAAATAACGAGAAAAGACCCGGTTTATGGTGAAATGGAAGGTTTCGTTTATCCGGGAAGGTATATCAACTATAAATGGGATGGAGCAAATATGAGAATAACAAACTTCGAACAAGCCAACCAGTTTATCAGGCGAGAGTACAGGAAAGGCTGGAGTGAGTTGAAAATCTGATACTGAGAATTGCTGTAATACACATTTATAGATTTTAAAATTTCTGTCAAAGTGAAACAAATCATTTATGATAATTATTCCGAACTATCGGTGAAAACTGCGGAAATGATTGCAGCCATTATTTCGGATAAACCTGATGCGCTACTCTGTTTTCCTGCAGGAGAAACCTCAGTGGGTACTTTCAGGCATTTGATAGAACTTAATAAATCAGCAAAAATCAGTTTTAAGAATTGTAGAATTGTCGGATTGGATGAATGGGCAAACATTGGAGAGATGAGAAGCGAAAATTGTTTCTCATTTCTGAAAAAACATCTGTTTGATCACATTGATTATTCTGAAGAAAATTTTTGCTTTTTCGATGGCGAATCGTCTGATCTTGTTCAAGAATGTATTAAGACTGATGATTTTATTAGAAAAAATGGTCCTATTGACATGATTCTGCTAGGTATGGGAATGAACGGCCATCTTGGATTAAACGAACCAGGAACCTCTTTCGATCTCTATTCGTATATCGTTGATCTTGATGAAACTACAAAAATTGTTGGCCAGAAATACTTCTCGGGTAAAGTGCAACTTACTTCCGGTATTTCTCTGGGATTAAAATACATCATGGAGGCTAGAACGGTAATTTTACAATTGAACGGTACAAAGAAGGCTGAAGTTGCCAGACGATTGATTGATAGTGAAATTTCTCCTGCTTTTCCTGCTTCAATTGTAAAATCGCATTTGAATTCCTTTTTGCTTCTTGACAAGGATGCCTCTAAATATCTCTAAATGAGTGGGTGTGAATAAACGAATCATTGACGCCATCCCTGAAATAGGATTTCAGCTTAGTCATAATGAAATTATTGATGCCAGCGCTTTCCTGGGATTTGACGCTTGCATCGATCATGATGTTGATAATCTGATAGATTTTTTAAAACAAAAATTGAGTATCGGTTATTATTAACAATAAGTAATATACCTAACTAATTGCATTGATAAAAGGACTATGGAAATGAAAAAGAGTATTCTTTATTTAGTATTATTAATTAACCTTGGATGTAATACAAATCATACATTTGATTGGGATTTTCAAACTTTTTATAAACCAGACGAAAACCCGATTATTAAAGCTGATTCAACTTTAACTTTTGTTTGTCCGGTAAAAAATGAGTTGGTACAGTGGCAGAAAGCAGATGTCTTTAACCCGGCTGCCATTATAAAAGACAACAAGGTATATTTACTACTTCGTTGTGAAGATAATCCAGAAGCTATTCTTGGTGGACGAACTTCCAGAATTGGTTTGGCTTATAGCGAAGATGGCATCCATTTCACAAAATATCCTACGCCTGTTTTATACCCCGACAGTAGTGACTTTTTACAATACGATTATCCTGGCGGCTGTGAGGACCCCAGGGTCGTTGAAACACGAGATGGCCTGTATGTAATGGCCTATACTTCATGGAATCAAGAGGTTGCCAGGTTAAGCATCGCATTCTCAAAAGACCTGATAAACTGGGAGAAGAAAGGACCTGCATTTGCCAGGGTTTATGATGGTAAATATTTAGATCATTGGTCTAAATCCGGATCCATTATCACAAAAATGGATGGAGACCGGCAAATAGTGGCAAAGATTAATGATAGATATTGGATGTACTGGGGTGAAAATTTTATCAATCTTGCATGGTCTGAGAATTTAATAGATTGGTATCCATTATTAAACAAACAGGGAGAACTGAAAGCTATAGTTAAGCCACGAAGAAATAAATTTGATAGCCATCTTACGGAATGCGGACCACCTGCAATAATGATGGATCATGGTATTGTCCTGTTCTATAATGGCAGAAACTCTGAAGCAGAAGACTCTGACCCTGACTTACCAAAAGGAATTTATTCGGTGGGAAAAATAGTTTTTGATATTAACAATCCGGAGAAAGTTATTTCCCGTTCCGATACATACTTATTAAAACCAACCCTTCCGCATGAGATATCCGGTCAATATAAATCGGGAACCATATTTGCAGAAGGTCTCGTATATTATAAATCGAAATGGTTCCTTTATTATGGAACAGCAGATTCGTATGTTGGTGTAGCGGTTTCAGAATAAATTCATTTTAACCCGAATTATTCATGCTTCCAGCATTAACAATGACGAAACATAATTGGAATCTGGTGATTTCCAATTATGTATGTCAGGGTTAACCCTGATAAAAGTCAAATTCAATAACATCAAATTTGGATATGGATTTTTTATCAGTTTTGAGAATTAAAGTTGAATTAAACAATTGATATACTTGAATTTGGCTTTTCGTCAGCCATAAATGGCGAAAAATTCTGTGAACCGAGCTTGCGAACTCAACGAAGTTAATTTTTCGGGTTAATATTGGAATATTTGCAGATTTCCGTCATTTACTACGGCCACCAAAAAATGTTTTCCCAGTACCTCAATCGGATGTATCCTCCTTGCATCTCCGTTTATCCTAAGACCACTTTCCACCGGCATCAATGCATTAAATCCATGACCTGTTTCACCCAATAAACACCAGCCATAACTGGCATCATAACGACCGACAGAAGGTCTCACGGAATAATTGTTGCCGACCAGAACAAGGTCACTCTTCCCATCAAGGTCAAAATCATGAATAAAAATATCGCGAACCGGGGAAAACTGGGCTATTTTGGGAAGTTCATTTATTTCAAATGTTCCATCTCCATTATTCAGGAACAGACAACTTTCAAAAAGCACTGCTCTTCTTATGATGGATTGGTCCAATTTTTCCTTTCCAAAGATATCCTTTGCAGTCTTTCCTCCAAAATCAGAATAATTGGGATACTTCTTTTTTAAGCCGGCCATCTGACCAGCCAGCTCATCCAAAGAAGCTATGGGGTAACTTATACCGTTATGATAGGAACAGATCACCTGGTCAAGCGAACCATTATTATCAAAATCATTCACATACATTTCGACCGGTTCTTGCTTTGAAGCCTTTAGCAATGAATTCAGTCCTAAATTCCCGCCAATTAAATCCAAATCCCCATCCCGGTCAACATCAGCAACTTGTATGCAATTCCACCATCCTGATGTTTCATCCAGACCTGTTGGACCGGTTATGTCAGTAAAATGCCCCCCATCATTCCTGAACATACATACTTTCATCCATTCACCCACCAACACCAAATCCGGGTCACCATCCCGGTCATAATCAATCCAGCGTGCGTCAGTCACCATACCGGCATCTTTTAGCCCTTTCGTTCGATGATCTGTTACATCCTTAAAAATGCCATTTCCATCGTTTTCAAGAAGAAACTGACCGGGTGACAATCCATAGGCACCCGGCAGAGATCTCGAACCCACAAACAAGTCCAAATCACCATCGCTATCAAAGTCGGCCGGCCGCACACAGGATCCATTATAAGCCATAAAAGGCAATGATCCTTTTTCACACTTATTAAATCTTCCATTTCCATCGTTTATGAGCAGCCTGTCAGCCAGCAACGGATTCCCAACGGGTACCTCATTGCCTCCCCGTACAATATACAGATCTAGATCACCGTCTCCATCAGCATCAAACAAGGCTGCATCAACATCTTCGGTGAAGCGGTCTTTTATAAAAAGAGGCACATGCAATGGCTTGAAAGTTCCGTCATTTTGTTGTGTAAACAACATGGCTGCCTGCCCTTTTGCCCCACCCACAAACAAATCATCCAGCCCGTCACCATTTACATCACCAACAGCCAGAGCCGGTCCTTCCGCCGATAAATTATGAGGTATAAGGCGTTCACGGTTTAAATCCACATAAGCATCTTCTTTATGCCTGTACTCAAGTCCCGGGATCCGGAGCGGGGAAAACAATTTCACGTTCTCATTTTCCTGCTCATTCCCTGATACAGGCTTCCCCGCATTTTTCATTTCTAATGTTATAACCTGATCAACCGGCACATCATTGAACATTTGTTCCGACCGGTCCGGCCAACGCACAACAAGTGAATCAATCACATTCGTTGGCCCCAATCCAAAATGTAACACATCGGAGGTGGCGGACATAAATCCCCTTGTTGCAAATTGCTCAGCGACTATTTTCTGACCATTACAAAACAAAGTAACACGGGTCCCTACTGCTCGTGTGTTCAAACCTTTTCCTTTTAATACAACAGATAAATAATGGTTATTCAACTGCGTTTCGGTATTATTCCTGTAGATAAAAGCTGAGCCATTGATATTGTTGACAATAAGATCCAAATCGCCATCATTATCGAGATCTGCATAAGTGGAGCCATTGGAATAAGACCTGGTGTCAAAACCCCATGCTTTAGCCATATTTGTAAATGTGAGATCGCCATTGTTTTTATAGATATAATTGACATTTGGATACAGGGGCATCTTCTCGTACAACACTTTATTCGGAACATCACTATTATCCCGCGTCGGAAAATATCTGTTCCCTCCTGTTAAAAATTTGACATAATCCAGATCATTGGCCCTGCGGTATATTCCATTGGTAATAAAAATATCTTTCCATCCGTCATTATCCACATCACAAAACAAAGGCGACCAACTCCAGTCAGTGGCGTAAACCCCGGCCAACCGCCCAATTTCACTAAACATTCCCCCACCCAAATTGAGTTGGAGCGTATTTCGCACAAACTGGTGATAATAACCGTATTTTAGCTTAATTTCAAAGAGTTCATAGTCATCTTCCCCGCCCGATTGTTTTAAAATATTTTGCTCATCCGGCAGCATATCCAACACCATCACATCCAAAAGGCCATCGTTGTTGATATCTCCAACATCGTTACCCATTGAGGATCTGCTCGTATGCGCTAACATTTCTGTCAATCGCTCTGAAAAAGTGCCATTACCGTTATTGATATATAAATAATCATTTTCGTGGAAATCATTCGATATATAAATATCGGGAAAACCATCGTTGTTGATGTCACAGATATTTACTCCTAAACCATAACCAATCTGACTGCTATATATACCTGCCCGGCGGGTAATATCACGAAAAACACGCCTTCCTTCTACCTCATCATTTCTGTACAACCTGTCGCCTGCGCGTGCATCATGACCAAAGCGCAAAGCAGCACCACCATAACTACGGAAAGTATGTACCGAATGGTTCAACAGATACATGTCAAGATCCCCATCCATATCGTAATCAAAAAAAGCTGCCTGGGTAGAAAAGCCCTGAAAATCAAGCCCGTAGTCATGGGCCTCCTCTTTAAATGTCAGGTCACCCTGATTAATGAATAGTTGGTTTCTCCCCTGAAGACCCTTATAATTCCCGACCTGACAAACATAAATATCCAAAAAACCATCCCCATTCACATCTGCCATCGTAACACCGGTCGTCCAATCACCCTTTCCTGCCATCCCGGCACCATCTGTGATATCTTCAAATCTAAGATTTCCCTTGTTTAAGTATAATTTATTGGATTGTTGACTGGAAGTGAAATATAAGTCTATCAGACCATCGTTATTGATGTCTCCGGCGGCAATCCCTGCACCGTTATTGAAGTAAAGATATTCAATGATATTAAATTGCTCGGTTTCTGTCAGTTGGTTTATAAAATCAACATGCGTGTAGGAAGGAGATAACAACGTAAACAAATAATCTCTTTCTTTTTCCTCAGGGTTACAGGAAAAAACCAATAAAAGTACAAGCAAAATTAAAATTGAATTTCTCATGAGTTTAAATCAATATTAAAGGCCTGTATTTTACTTGTTGGTAAAGTGCAACTAATTAGAGTTTGTCTATAAAGTCCGAAAGTTTAAATAAATATTAAAAAATCACAAATAACAAGCACCAAAATTCAAATAAATCTCAATGATCTAAATCACAATATTCAAAGCTGTTTTGAACATTTGATCATTGATATTTGGAATTTATTTGTCATTTGTTTTTTGTTATTTGGTGCTTTAATTCAAAAATTGTTTGACTTTATGGACGGACACTAATTAAGTTCTGTGGTATTTGTTACCTCACAAAAATATTATTTTATACATGTCCTTTTGTTTTTGTATCTTTATTTATTTACCTACCTAAGGATGAGGGTTTCATAAGAATGTTTCACCGGCTTAATATTTTAAAAACCTGTAACGGATCGTTACTGCGGGCGATCACCAATATTTCCCCTGTTGAGGTTTTTACTTTTAATATATCCCTGATCTCTCCATCAAGGTTAAGTCCCGATAATTTTGACGGGACATTTTTAAAATTTCCCCGGCCGTCACCTAACAAAAACGATCCATAACTGGCATCGTAACGCCCCACTTCCGGCTTTACATTGTACAAATTTCCACCGAGTAAGATATCAATATTTCCATCACCGTTATAATCACCAACCTCCGCTGCTAAAACCGAGGAGAATTGAACCTCAACCGGCAAAGATTTTCTGGTAAAATGCCCGCTCCCATCATTGATAAAAAGGGAGGTTTCCAATACATATGCATCTAAATGAATAGAATTCTTCAACTGCTCCGGTGTAAAAATATCTGTAATCTGCTGACCTTTATACATTTCATATTTCGGATATTTTTTTATCAACCCTGGCAATTGCCTGGTCAGATCATGCTTTAAGGCCAAAGGATACGATATATCACCTTCGTAAACACATATAATTTGGTCCGTTGTACCATTCAAATCAAAATCGTTAACATACATGGTCACCGGTTTTTCAGGTGTTGCCTGAAACCTTGAGTTTAACCCGTGGTTTCCGGCTACAAAATCCACATCCCCATCGGCATCAAAATCGCCGGCTGCCAGGCAATTCCACCACCCATGTGTTTTATCATGAAAAAAGGCTTCTTTTAATTCTTTAAATTTACCATTCTCATTTAAGAATACTTTTAATGGCATCCATTCTCCTGCCAGGATCATATCCTTATCTCCATCCCCATTCACATCTTCCCACAACATATCACGGATCATGCCAACATCTATAAGCTCCGGGGCAATTTGTGCAGTTACATTTGTGAAATTTCCTTTCCCGTCATTCTCCAATAGATAGCCATTTACCGGTACACCATATAAAAACGGCTTAAGGCGCAAGCCAACAAACAAGTCCATATCACCATCATTGTCAAAGTCCTCAGCCCTGACACATGAGGTACTCTCATACTTTCCCGCAGGTAATATTTGCGATGATTTGACAAAATGCCCCGTGCCATCATTTATATACAAACGATCGCTCAAAGCCGATGAACTCAACGGAAATTCATTACCTCCACTGGCAACATACAAATCCAGATCCCCATCCTGATCCGCATCGAACATGGTGCAATCCGTATCCTCTGATATTTTATCTGTTTCAAACAATGCATTATCAACCGGCACAAAGGTACCATTCGCGCGCTGTATCAGCAAGGCTCCCGGTTGTCCTTTGGCACCACCGACATATATATCATCCAGTCCATCTCCATTTACATCACCTTTGCACATACGCGGCCCTTCGGTCGACATCATGTGATAAATTAAACGTTCCCTTCTAAAATCATCAAAATCATTCTCCCTATGGATAAAATTTATTCTGCTATCCCTGCTTATATCTTCAAAATAAGCATTTTCAGAGCTTACAGAATCTACAATGTGCAATGACATTGTAACGGCGTCTTTCTGATATAAGGTTAAAATCTGATCTGTTTGTACATCTGTTTTAATTGTAATCCGGTCATCCGGCCATACAATGATGAGGGAATCCACCATGGTTAATGGACCCAATCCCAAATTAGGGCGGAAATCGACCGTAGATTTAAATCCGCGCATCGGCATTTGCTCCAGATATACAATATTGCCTTTATGTTTGACCGTCACTTTGGCACCGATGGCTGCTGTATTTCCGGGTTCACCCTTTAAAATTACTTTCAGATAGTGATTGTCCGGTAACAGGTGATTGGTTTCATTACGGTAAATAAACATGGGCATATTCACATTGTTAACCACGAGATCCAGGTCACCGTCATTATCCAGATCGCCGTATGCAGATCCATTTGAATGACTCGGCATAGCAAGCCCCCAGGGAACCGCCATATTTTGAAATTTGTAGTTTCCCATATTTTTATAGGCATAACTGGAGATTTTAACCGAGGGAATGGCATCAATCAGGGTTTTATAATCCACCTTATTACCTGACACAATAGATAAGACCATATCCCGGTTTGAAAAATATTGAATATAATCCTGATCGGTCAGATCCTGATAAATACCATTAGCTATAAAAATATCCTTCAAACCGTCATTATCGAGATCCATGATCAAGGCGCCCCACGACCAGTCGGAAGCATATACACCGGACAGCCTGCCAATTTCACTGAACGTGCCGTCAGCATTGTTTAAATGCAGCATATTGCGTGTAAACTGATGGTAATAACCATTTTCAACATTCGATTTGTAACTATCCCAGCTATCAAATGTTGTTTTTGTTTTTAAGCGCTCGTCATGCTCGGGAATCATATCGGTCACAAATATTTCCGGATACCGGTCGTTATTTATATCAGCCATATCGGCTCCCATGGAAGCTGCAGAAGTGCATCGCATCATATCTACCAGTGTTTCCTTAAATGTTCCATCATGATTATTGATATAAATGTAGTCTCTTTCAAAAAAATCATTCGATACATAAATATCCATCCAACCATCCTGGTCGATATCCCCAACCGTAACACCAAGTCCAAATCCAATCACGCTTCCATAAATACCCGCTTCAACACTAACATCCGTAAATTTATTGTTATCGTTTCTGAACAACTTATCCCCGCCGATAGAATCCCGGACAAACCGTTGGTTATCACTCAGACTGAAACTGCCAATGGCTTTGAAAGAATTGTTCAACAAATACAAGTCAAGATCACCGTCCTTGTCGTAATCAAAAAATGCCCCGTGTGTAGAATAACCGGGATCATCTATACCATAATCTTCTGCCTGTTCTGAAAATGTAAGATCCCCGTTATTAATATACAATTCATTTCGCTTTTCATCACCTTTTACATTTCCCGAGTTACATACATATATATCCGTCCACCCGTCTCCGTTTACATCGGCAAGGCTGACACCTGTTGACCACTGGCCTTTGCCTGCAATGCCCGCCAGGTCTGATATATCTTCAAACTCAAGATTTCCCTTATTCAAATACAACACGTTAGAGCCCATATTGGAAGTCATAAATATATCGATGAGACCATCATTATTCACATCCCCTAAGCCCACACCACCGCCATTGTAAAAATTACGGTATGTGTATATATTGAACTTTTTCTCAAATTGCTCATCGTAATCCAGATGATTGATAAAATCAGCGTGGGTAACAGAAGCAGGCATGAGTGTAAACAGTTGATTGGCAGATTGTTTCTCTGCCTGTTTGCCACATCCATAAAAGAACAGCGGCATTAACAGCCATAAAAATATGATTAAAACCCTATTTGATATGTATCGGAATTTACTCACTTCGTTCAAAAGATCGTTACGTTAAGTTCAATATTTATGGTTTGATAATGGCTAATTTCATTATACTTTGCATTTTTAAGTCGGCCCGCCCGAACGTACCGTTCGGTACGGGCGGGCAATCTTCAGTCGGCAGTCGGCAACCTGAAGACTGGACTATTTAATGTCAGTCCATAAAGTCAAACAAATTTTGAATTAAAGCACCAAATAACAAAAAACAAATAACAAATAAATTCCAAATATCAATTA
>JAUWBB010000082.1 GCA_030605195.1 Bacteroidota bacterium | reverse complement strand
AATGCTGACCGGCACCCGGGTCTTTGGGCAATTTTATAACGGATATCAAATGACTTTTGGGAAAAACCGGGTACAGTATTATGATTTCTATTGGTCATTTTACCGTTTTGAGAAATTTGATACCTACTATAATGAATTTGGCAGGGAATTAGCCGAATATACCGGGAATATTGCTGAAAAAAGCATAATGGAAATCGAAGATTATTTCGACTACTATTTAAGCAAACGATTGATCTTCATCATTTATAACAAACTTTCAGATTTTAAGCAAAGTAATATTGGGTTACTAACAGGAAATGAAGAATACAATACCGGGGGTGTAACCAAGATCATCAAGAATAAGGTCATCATCTATTTCGAGGGAGATCATAAGAAGCATGATCAACAAATTAGAGCGGCCATTACCGAGGTACTCATAAATGAGATGCTTTACAGCGGTGATGTAAAAGACAGGGTAGCCAATTCAACATTAATCAATTTACCAGACTGGTATATAAAAGGTTTAATCTCTTATATTTCAAATCCCTGGGACATAGAGATCGACAACCGGGTAAAAGATGGCATTTTATCCGGAAAATACAAGAAATTTAATCGCCTGACCGGAGAGGAAGCAGTTTATGCAGGACACAGCTTCTGGCGGTTTTTAGCATCGACTTATGGAGAAGCAATCATTCCAAACATTATCTACCTGACACGAATCAACAAAAATGTAACCCGGGGGTTTTTATATGTACTGGGGTCAAAGATTAAAGATCTCTCCGGCGACTGGCTTGAATATTACCAGGACATATACAGTTCCCCTGAACAGGCAATGGAAATCCCCGATCAGAACCCTATCATTAAAAAACCAAAACGTACACGCGTATATAAACAAATCAAAATCAGTCCTGATGGCAAGCATATTGCTTATGTAACAAACGAATCAGGGCAATATAAAATATGGTTGTATAACACACAAACAGATAAACATAAAAAGATCCTGAAGAAAGAACCCAGGATTGATCAAATATCTGACTATTCGTATCCATTATTAGCATGGCATCCAACCGGGAAGCTGCTGGCTTTTATTACCGAGGAAAAGGGAGGGGTGGATCTTTATTTTTACCGGTTATCGACTGGAAAATATGAAAAAAAGAACCTGCTATATTTTGATAAAATTCTTGATTTCTCTTATTCACACGATGGAAGTCAGTTTGTTTTTTCAGCCGTTAAAGAAGGGCTAAACGATATTTTTATACATAACATCGTCTCCGGAACCAACGAGCAAATTACCAGAGACATAGCAGATGATTTTAACCCCAGGTTTATTCAAGGCTCTGATGCAATCATTTTTAGTTCCAACAGGATCAATGATACTTTAATGTTTAGCCGAAAAATTCTTCAAAAAACCAGTTTAAGTTTCGATTTATTTATCTACGATTATAAAACCCGGTCAAAGATGCTTACCAGGTTATCGGAATGGAAATATATTGATAAGCACAATCCTTTTCAAATTAAAGACTATACCTATACTTACTTAAATAACCTGAATGGAATCCAAAACAGATATTTAGCCGAGTTCGATAGTACTATAAGCTACGTTGATACAGCCACCCATTACAGGTATTTCACCAAATCGTATCCTTTAACCAATTACTCCAGAAATATTCTGGAACATGATTACAGTCCTTCTTCCGGTTCATACGCCGAAATCATATACCTGAACGGCAAATACAACATGTATTATGATGCTTTGGCAGAAGATCATACTATTTCCGGTCTGGTTAATACTAAATTCAGGGAAACCTTAACTAACGAATTACATAAAAAGGATAGTATAGAACAATTAAGGATAAGATTAATTGAGGAAGACCGCCGGATGCAGGATACACTCACAAAACCCTTATACGAGTATTTCGAGCAAAATGAACTGATTGATATAAATAACTACATTTTTGAAGAAGAAAAGAAAAATTATTACACACGCCTTTTAAGGAAAGATTATGTAGATATCGATCTCGACACGGCTGAATTCGAATTACCAAGAATCAGGATCTATGAGACATCATTTTACAATAATTATATTGCCAATAAGGTTGATTTCGGATTCCTGAATAATGCATATCAATCCTTTACCGGTGGTGCGGTTTATTATAACCCGGGGCTCAATATGCTATTCAAAATCGGGGCCAATGACTTGTTTGAAGATTACAAAATAATTGGTGGTTTTCGCTTTGCCGGAAACTTCGATAGCAATGAATATCTTTTAAGTTTCGAAAACCTGAAAGGCAAGTTTGACAAGCAGTTCATTTTTCACCGTCAGGCATTTAATACCAGCACCGGTGATGGAAACTATGTTAAAATTCATTCCCATGAGATCCTTTATTCAATGAGGTATCCTTTAAATCAGGTTACTTCTTTAAAAGGTACCATGAGCATCAGGAACGACCGGAACGTTTACCTTGCTACAAATACTAAAAATCTGTATAAAGAGAACGAATACAGGACATGGGCAAGCCTGAAGCTTGAATTTATTTATGATAATACACGTATCAAGGGTATCAATTTATACAATGGAACCCGGTTTAAAATATTTGGTGAAGTTTACCGGCAAATTGACCGTAAAAAATCCGATCTGTTTGTTTTGGGTGCAGATTTCCGGCACTATCAAAAGATACACAGGGATTTGATTTGGGCAAATCGCTTAGCGGCAAGCACTTCATTCGGAACCAACAAACTACTTTATTATTTAGGCGGAGTTGATAACTGGATGAATTTATTTGGTAAAATTGAAACCTTTGACAAATCGGTACCGATCGATCCAACGCAAAAATACGTATTCCAGGCTTTAGCCACAAATATGCGGGGATTCTCCCAAAATATCAGGAACGGAAATAGTTTTGTTGTTATTAACAGTGAAATTCGCTGGCCTGTATTTCGATATTTTATCAACCGGCCAATAGGTTCAAATTTTTTCAACAATTTTCAAATTGTAGGGTTTGCCGACCTCGGCACAGCCTGGACTGGTGAGCATCCTTATTTAGGCCAAAATGCTTACGACAAAAAGATAATTAATAATCCCCCTATCACGGTAACCATTGATGCTAACCGTGAACCGGTGGTTGCAGGTTTTGGTTTCGGGCTTCGCAGTCAGCTCTTTGGTTACTTTATCAGAACCGACTGGGCCTGGGGAATAGAAAACCATGTACTTTTACCCCGAATTTTCTATCTATCCTTAAATCTCGATTTTTAATTAACCATAAGTCTTTGCAAAAGGAAACAATATCCCCAATATGGACCTCAAGGATAGAATCAAATCGTTAGCCCTAAAATTTAGTCAGGAAATCATCGGGATTCGACGGCACATCCATAAATATCCAGAAATCTCTTTTCAGGAATTTAGGACTTCTGAATTCATTGCATCAAAATTAAACGATTACGATATTCCTTTCCGGAAGGGGTTTGTGAAGACCGGTATAGTAGCCCAAATCGAGGGTAATAACTCCAGAAAGAAAGTGATTGCATTACGTGCAGACATTGATGCTTTACCCATCGATGAGCAATCCGGTCTTAGTTTTAGATCGGTACATAAAGGAATAATGCACGCGTGCGGTCATGATGTTCATACAGCAACTCTTATCGGTGCAGGCAGAATTCTGAAAGAAGTTGAGAACGAACTGGAAGGAACGGTATTGCTAATATTCCAACCGGGAGAAGAGTTAGTCCCCGGAGGTGCAAAATTGATGCTCGGGGAAGGAGCACTCGGGAATCCAACTCCTGATATTGTTATCGCGCAACATGTTTTACCGGAGTTGGATACAGGTACATTTGGATTCAGAGAGGGAAAATATATGGCATCGAATGATGAGATTTATATAACGGTTACAGGAAAGGGTGGACATGCGGCCATTCCCAAAGGGACCACAGATACTTTGTTGATAGCTTCAAAAATTATTGTAGCATTAAAGGAAATGGCAGCTAGCTATCATTCTGTCGATACACCCACTCTTCTATCCTTTGGTAAAATTCAGGGTGAGGGAGCAACAAATGTGATTCCCGATGAAGTAAAAATTGCAGGCACCTTTAGAACATTTAATGAAACGTTGCGAAAGGAAGCTCATCTCGAAATGAAAAATCTTGCTGTATCGATAGCCAAGGAACTGGAAGGATCATGCCGTTTCAGGGTAGTTCACGGATATCCTTACTTGGTTAACAATAAGGAGGTTACTTCAGCGGCAAGAAAATTTACTGAGGAATTCATCGGGAAAAAGAATGTTTTTGATCTCGATCTGCGTATGACTTCTGAGGATTTTGCTTTCTATTCACAGGTTTTCCCATCTACATTCTACAGGATCGGCGTAAGGAATAAACAAAAAGGTATTATCTCTTCATTGCATACTCCAACATTCGATATAGATGAAGAAGCTATTTTTCATGGCATGGGGAATCTGGCATGGCTGGCTGTTTCTTTTCTAAAATTATACAATTAATTTGATATTTATTTTTTTTATTAAAAATTGAATATATTTTTGTAGCCGTAAAAAAACAAGTATTAATTAAAATTTTAAAAAAATGGCATACGTAATTAATGATGAATGCACCGCCTGTGGTTCCTGTCTTGATGAATGCCCGGTTGAAGCAATTTCGGAGGCTGATATTTATATCATCGATCCTGAACTCTGCAATGATTGCGGCGCATGTGTAGATGTTTGTCCTGTAGAGGCTATCCATCCTGAATAGAAAACGATAATATTTTTACCTAATGAAAAAGTACACAATCCGTGTACTTTTTTTTGGATACCTACATTTTAATCTCTCAACAAATCTTAATTAGTGCTCGTCCAGAAAAGTCAAATTATTACACACTCCTCTAAGGGTTGTATTTTGAAAGTGATAGAATATTCTGATAGTCAGTATCTGCCATTAAATCGGTTAGTGTGACTTCAGGGAAACCCCTCATATACTTTTCAACGATCTGTAGACCGGTCCATACAGCAGTGCGGGCTGGTGATTCCCTAGTAAAATAGGTAGTAAAGGGACCGGCATTAATAAGTTTGTTTATTACCATATAATCAGTGCTAAACAACAATTTATGCTCAATAAGATACGCCCATATTCTTTGTTCGTTCATTTCACACCATTTGAGCTCATCGGGTGAAAATCCCATAATAATTTCATTTTTCTCCCCAGGCATCATGGCTTTTAAAAAATAATGTAACTTACCATGGTATATCATATTATTCAACACGTTATTACCAGGTGTCATTCCCTGAAATTCCTCTTCAAATTTCCATTCAGTCGATGCCCATGCATACATACAATCCGATACAATTTTCTCTTTAATCATTACGAATCTGGCATATTGAGTCAGCCCCAGGCGTTGATAAAACAGACAATCACTTCCCAGATACCGGTCAAGCCCAATTCCCAAAATGGTGCTGTCAATGATCAATGAATTATTAAATCCTGAAATAAAAGTATAGACATCAGGCGTAACTTTTTCAGGGAAATAATATCGATAATGTTTAAAAGCACTGGTTAGTTTTTCTTTTATTTCATCCACATCAGGATAGACTTCCATTGTTTTGTCATATACCTGGTTATTAACTGGATCCGTGATAAATGCCTTTAGATATTCCGGGTATGCAGATAAATCCGGCTGTCCAATATTTATAACATGATTGAACAATGTGAAAAAATCTCCGTATTTTTCTTTCAATTCCGGAATTTCATCACTTATTCTCATTAGGTCAATATTAAAAAGATCCTGCTCGAAGCGTAATATTTCAATCTCCAAATGTATCCGGGAAACATTTACTTTCAAACGGTTTTTTGTACAACTATTTAATATTGTACCGACAATAAAAAGAAGGAAAAATATTTTTCTCATATTCAATTATTGTAACTAATCAGTCTTGTAAAGTAACTTATTATCAACGTATTATTATCGTTGCAATAACTATCCATATCAAAATTTTATACATTAAATAAGAATATTTTTTTTTGGTCCGGGTAAGAATTCGTTCGTTTATCATTGACATGACACAAAAACACCTGTACGATAAAATCTCTAAAAGAAGAAACGTTTATCGGTACAAATTTAGTTTAATCCTGTTAACTGTTTTTTTCGATACTATTTTCGGTAACATTTTTTTATATTTACATCTGTAAAGGAAATTTTTTATTTTTTTTAATTTGCTACATCAATAAATAAATCTGAAGGATGAAAGTTTATAATCTCACAAAAGCATGTAATATTTCTGTTAAATTGCGTAAATTCATTTTTACCTTTTTTGTAACTATCTTCTTTTTTTTCATTCAACACTCAACAAGTTTAAGCCAGGGAATACGATTCGGGATTTTCTTCGATCCCAATATCGCGTGGATGAAACCTGATATAACCGATGTTGAAAATGACGGTACCAGAACGGGATTTAAAGTTGGTTTGAGTTTTGAAAAATACTTCACGGAGAATTATGCTTTTTTTTCGGGAATTTCAATCCAACACCTTGGCGGAAAATTAAAATATGCCGATTCGATTTCATTTACTGCCCAGAACATTACAAAAATGCTACCCGAGGGTAGCACAATCACCTACAAACTTCAATATGTTTCTGTTCCATTGGGCCTTAAATTAAAAACCAATGAAATCGGATATTTAACCTATTATGGAAACCTTGGGTTGTATCCACAAGTGCTTATAAAGGCCACTGGTGAAGTACTCCAAAGTGATATCACAAACAGTTCAATAAAAGACGAAGTGAATATATTTAATCTTGGCTATTACATTGGCATGGGGGCTGAATACTCTTTGGGCGGAAGTACAGCAATTTGTATAGGGCTATACTATACAAATGGTTTTCTTGACGTAACTACAGATCATGATAATCAACCATCTGACAAGGTTGTAATGAATAACATCGCTTTGAATTTGGGTATCATCTTTTAATATTTTTTTATCAAATGATTAGATGAAGATCGCTCTGGCACAGCTAAATTATCACATTGGTGACTTCAAGAATAATGTTAAGGCTATTCGTGAAGCCATCCTGAAAGCAAAAAGGGCTGACGTTGATCTTGTGGTTTTTTCAGAGTTATCGATTTGTGGATATCCCCCTTTGGATTTATTAGAGCAAAAAGTTTTCATTAACCAATGTAAAAAATCGTTAGATGAATTGGCTGGGGTTTGCAATGGTATCGCTGCAATAGTAGGCAGTCCAACCATCAATCCCAATCCTTCCGGAAAAAAATTATATAATTCTGCTTATTTTCTTTCCAATGGTAAGGTACTGGATGTTATCCACAAAACCCTGCTTCCAACCTATGATATATTTGATGAATACCGTTATTTCGAACCCAATACCAAATTCAGGATCATTCATTACAAGGGGAAGAAAATAGCTCTTACCATTTGCGAAGATCTATGGGATGAGCAACCTTTCGATAACGAATTCGAAAAAACAAGATTGTACACGATCTCCCCCATGGAAATGCTTAAAACTCACCAGCCTGACCTGATTATCAATATTGCCGCTTCTCCCTTTTCATATACCCGGGAATGGGCAAAGAAAGAAATAATTGTCAGCAAAGCCAGGAAATATACTGTTCCGGTATTTTATGTAAATCAAGTGGGGGGCCAGGCTGAACTGATTTTTGAAGGAGGCTCAATGGTGGTTAATCAAAAAGGGGAAATTCATGATCTTCTATATCATTTCAAAGAAGATTTCAGAATTTATGATTTCGGTGATGTCATGGAGAAAATATCTTCAAACCATTCTGCTTCAGCAGATATATATAAAAGGGTCAATGATGCCTTAGTTATGGGGCTCCGGGATTATTTCCTGAAAATGAAGTTTCAAACAGCTATTTTAGGCTTATCGGGAGGAATAGATTCGGCTGTAAGTTTGGTGCTGGCAGTACATGCCCTTGGAAATAAAAATGTTTACGCACTCCTCCTTCCATCAAAATTTTCAACGGAACATTCTGTAACCGATGCCAAAACCCTGGCAGACAATCTTAATATTCAACATGAAATAATATCCATTCAATCGATCGCTGAAAATTTTAATGATTCCCTTCGTGTTTACTTCCAGGATTACCCTCCCGACGTTACGGAAGAAAACATACAAACCAGGATCAGAGCCATATTTTTAATGGCTTTCTCAAATAAATTTGGACATATTTTACTCAACACATCAAATAAAAGTGAAGCAGCAGTAGGATACGGAACCCTATACGGGGATATGTGCGGAGGATTATCCATATTGGGCGATGTTTATAAAACAGATGTTTATAAGCTGGCTGAATATATAAACCGGGACAAAGAAATTATCCCTCGAAACACAATTGAAAAACCCCCTTCAGCTGAACTTAGGCCTAATCAGAAAGACACCGACTCTCTTCCCGACTATGAGATACTTGACAAGATATTATATTATTTCATTGAGCTACAGCTCTCTTCAGAAGAGATTATTGCAAAAGGATTCGATGGTAACACCGTTGAAAGAGTCATATTTATGGTGAACACCAATGAATATAAACGATACCAGGCCCCACCTATCCTTAGAATTTCTTCAAAAGCCTTTGGTGCGGGCCGTAGAATTCCATTGGTTGCAAAATATTAGTGCCGGCCACCTCCCAAAATAATATTTCTACAATTAGAATTTTCAGTAATTCAAGAATTTCCTTTAATATTCTGAAGAATTTTATAATTTTACATACTGCTTAACATATTTTAGATTGATAAATAATGCAATATCGAAACGCTTATTGCGAGAATTGCCTTGAGAACAGTGATTCGGTTTTCAGCGCTCTTTCAGAAAAGGAAAAAGAAATTCTGCACGAGAATCATACAACTTCTTATTACAAAAAGGGGGAGATTATTTACAAAGAAGGGGGAAAACCGCCCGGATTAATTTGTTTATCCAGAGGTAAGGTAAAAATTTTCAAAGAAGGAATCGGAGGAAGAGAACAAATCGTCAGAATGGCTAAGCCTATTGGCTTTATTGGCTACAGAGCATTGTTCGCTGAAGAGAATTATATTGCTTCAGCTATTGCCATTGAAGATTCAACGGTTTGTATCCTGAATAAGGATAGTATATTCAGGATCATGAAAGGAAATGCAGAGCTCACTCTTCGGTTGATTAAAACCATGGCAGCCGAATTAGGTTTCTCCAATAGCCGCACTGTCACGTTAACCCAAAAGCACATTCGTGGACGACTGGCTGAATCACTTCTTTTTCTTAACAAGACTTATGGATTTGAGGAGGATGGATCAACCATTAAAGTTTATTTATCACGCGAGGACATAGCCAATTTATCAAATATGACAACGTCAAATGCTATCCGTACGCTTTCGACGTTTGCCAGTGAAAAGGTTATTGCACTTGACGGAAGGAAGATAAAAATTCTCAACCTGAAAAAGCTGGAACGAATTAGCGAACTTGGGTAGGTTTGCCCGGTAATTTTTTTTCTTTTTTTATTGAACGGAGCGCTCAACAGAGCAATCCATCGATAAGTTATGGAAAAGTACCGGACTCACCGACTCAACATATGTGTGGTTTTTTAATCGTTTTTTTGCCATATCTTCAGAAACGTATCCTTTAACTCCACCAAATGCCTAAACCAGAGGTTACGCTGATTATTTCATTTTATAATCAATTCCCCTTTCTTGAATTGGTTTTTGCCGGCCTTGAGAGACAAATTCATAAAAACTTTGAAATCATTATTGCCGATGACGGGTCAAAGGGCAAAATCGTTCAACAAATTAAACATTATATCAGCATCTCCGGATTAAACATAAACCATGTTTGGCACGAAGATAAAGGTTGGCGAAAAAACAGGATCCTCAATCTCTCTATTCAACGAAGCTCTGGTGATTATCTTATTTTTATAGACGGTGACTGTATCCCCCATAAAGCATTTATCCTTGAACATTTAAAGAATAAACAGGCTAATACGGTTTTGGCCGGAAGGAGGGTTAACCTTTCGAAAACAGTAAGTGACCGGTTAACATA